>NBMG01000079.1 GCA_002084865.1 Candidatus Atribacteria bacterium 4572_76 | reverse complement strand
CCAATAACATAAGACATCGCTGCTATCGTTCCTACCCCGGCTTTAAAGGAATACGGTCTGTCATGCTCGTTGCAAAACATAATGGCATCTACTCCACCAGACTGAAGTTTTTCTACATCCTGAATCACGCCTTTTACAATCGCTTCTATTCCCCCAGAATAATAAAATAAAACTGGCTTTTGTAGACAGTGGATAAGGAAGCCAATGCCACACCTTTGGTTTAAAGTTAAAACCCTTTGAGCCATCAACAAAGAAAGCCTTGATAGATTTTATATCAGGTAGATTAGAAGAAACAGAATTATTGTCCGGCAAAGCCGCTATTACCACTGATTGACCCGATACGGGTATCATAGCTTCCGAAGTATTTATGTGACATTCCAAATTATTACATAAGAAAGGGCGCCGGGACTTTACATTAAGCCAACAAAACTGACTGACGCCTTTATCTATTTTTACCTCATCGATTCCACACCAAAGGTCAAGTTCATCATTAGAAAAGTCCGGTTTGGTATGAGGTACGTCTATAATCTCCCCATAAGGCTTAAAAGATTCCCCGGTCAACTCTTCTATTTTAATATCAACTAATTTCATCTTTCCTCCTTTTTAATAATCATTATTTATTATAATTGGAAATATGGGTACTCATTGTATAAGCACTATCTTTTAACCTTGAATAAGTGCCTTCATACTGGTCTACAAAAAATTTATATTTTTTATGATTGTCCATATTCGGAACGACTGTCTCTTTAAATTTTACCATCTTATCTGCAGCTTCGGTAATATTATTGTACTTCCCGGCAGCAACGGCACCCAGTATCGCCGAACCTAATGCAGCAGCCTCTGAAGTAGTAGTCTTCTTGATGGGCAATCCGGTTACATCAGCATAGATTTGAAGCCATAGCTTACTCTGGGTGGTCCCTCCACAAGCAATTATTTCACTAATTTCAAAATTACTCTTTTTCATTACTCTTAAAATAATTTCTGTTCCATAGGCTACTGCTTCCATTATAGCTCTATATATGTGTACCGGAGTATGTTTCAAGGAAAGCCCTCTGATAACCCCCCTGCTATAGGGGTCAACATACGGTGTTCTATTCCCTTGCCAGTGTTCCAGAATTATTACTCCTTCCGAACCGGGGGGTAGCTTTTCAGCCTGCTTATCCATATATTGATAGATACTCAGATTCTGCTTGGCTGCTTCCTCTTCTATCTTCTTATTGATAAAATTAATCTTAAACCACTTTAACACTGAACCGGTTGAAGTCTGGCCACCTTCTATTATATAGGCATTATCAATTACTGCATCAGGATAGGTCCCAAAAAGACCTTTAACATGAAACCTTTTATCAGATATGCCAATTAAAAGATGGGAAGAACCGGTAATATAAGCTAACTGCCCGGGCTTCAAGGCATTTAAGCCGATAACCGCAATAAAGGCATCAGCTCCTCCCTGGGCTACCGGGATCCCTTCCGGTAAACCTGTCTTGCCCGCTATCTCTTTCCTTAATCTTCCGGCAACTTCACCCAGTTTTAAGACTCTCCGGGGTAGTTTTTCAAATATATCTTCAAGTCCTATCTTTTTATAAAATTCTTTGGGAAATCCACCCTTCTCATTATCGTAATATTCTCTGACCGAAGTCGTATTTATCCCCAGAGTCCATTCGCCAGTCAGTTCAAAGGTAATCCAATCTGTATATTCGGCAATTACTTTTGATTTTTTGTAAATTTCCGGTTGATTTTTCTTGACCCATAAATTTTTACAGGGAAACCATTCTGCTGAAACTTTGCTATATCCGTTATATCCTCTCGCCGGGTCATCGATAGACTCGATAAATTTTGCTTCCTCAGATGATCTTACATCCATCCATATAATAGGATCCCGGGTAGGCTTATTATTTTCATCGAAGAAGACTACCGAACAGCAGGTGGCATCAAGACCGATTGCTATTACCTCCTTGGGATTAATCCCGGAAATACGGATAGCTTCCACAATAGATTTGATGAGAGCTTCTCTCCATTCTTCCACTTTCTGTTCAGCCCAAGCAGGATGTTGGTAATAGGTCTTATAAGGATAAGATCCAAATCCAAGTATATTTCCCTTAAGATCAAATACCCCTGTTCTGATACTTTCAGTCCCTGCATCAATTCCCAATAAATATTCAGCCATATTTTTTAACCCCCATTTATTAATTTTTACTTTCTAAATATTCATAAAAAGCTTTTATCAGCAACATACCTGCAACTGCACCGGGATCTTTCTTACCTATTGATTTTTCTCCGTACCAAACAGCTCTTCCGTGTTTTGGGAGCATCTCTTTAGTAGCTTCGGCCCCGTCTTTAGCAGCTTCATAGGCCTTCTTTAAACCCTCTTTCAGGTCTATCCCATCTTCAGAAGCTAATTTGAGAGCTTGCAAAGCAGGATATAGAGAATCGATAATTGTCTTTTCCCTCGGTTCGGTCTTCCCCCTCTCCATTATTCCTTCCACAAAAGCAGAAGCCATTAATACAGAGTCAGGTAGATTAACTTCGGTTTTGCCTTTAACAGCTTTACCGGCTCTCATAAAACCGGTGGCCATAAGAGTGCCCAGGGTAGAGGGAACAGCCTCTGCCAGGGTCATACCAACTTTTATAAATACTCTTCCTATATCTCCTGTATCCTTTTCCTCTAATACTGAAATCATTTCGTAAACCATTACATCTTTAATCTTAGCAAATAAGCCTTCTAAATCCGAAGAATTTAGTTTATTCATATTCTATAATCTCCCTTTATTCAAGTTCTTCTTGCACAAAGAAAGGGGTATTTGCCGACTTTTTTAATAACTTTTTAAGCTCATTATCGAGTCTTAATAAGGAAATAGACATTCCGGCCATCTCCATAGAGGTGGCAAACTCACCGATATAGGGATGGTATACGGTTATCTTCTTATCTTTCAATATTTGTGCTACTTTTCTATATACTACATACAGTTCCTCTTTGGGGGTAGCCCCCAAACCATTTACCAGCACCGATACTTCGTCTCCCGATTGATAAGGTAGGTCTTCCAAGATAGATTCCATCATTTTTTCCACTATCTCGTCGGCAGATTTTAGTTCTCCCTTCCCTATCCCCGGTTCTCCGTGAATACCGATACCGATCTCCATCTGACCTTCGTCCATCTCAAAGGTGGGTTTCCCCATCTCCGGAATAATACAGGGAGAGAGTCCGACTCCCATGGTGCGCACATTGGCACACACCTTTTCGGCAATTCTTTTCACTTCATCCAGAGAAGCCATCTCTTCGGCATAAGCACCGACTATTTTATAAACAAAAAATATTCCGGCAACTCCTCTTCTTTTGTCCTCTTTGCCTTTGGGTGAGGAAGCTACATCTTCTCCGGCAACTACCTGTTCAACTCGGATATCTTCCATATCAGCCATTTCGGCGGCCATATCAAAATTCATTACATCTCCACCATAATTTCCGTAGATGTACAAGACTCCACTCCCACTGTCAATGGCTTTAGTAACTTCTAACATCTGCCTGGCACTGGGAGAAGCAAAGACATTTCCCACTGCACAGCCGTCTAACATCCCTTTTCCGACATAACCTAAAAATAGGGGTAGATGTCCTGACCCTCCACCGGTAGAGAGTCCTACTTTACCAGATTTCTTTTCATCTGAGCGGACCAAACATCTCAAATCATTATTGACACACTTGAGCTGCTCCGGGTGAGCTGCCAGGATCCCTTCGATCATCTCATCAACAAAATTCTTCGGGTCATTTATAATCTTTTTCATAAATACCTCCTTAATTCATTAATTAGTTTTTAATCTTTTTATTGATTTTTGTGATAATTTAGCATTATAAAAGTTTATTACCATTACTAAAATTAATATCAAGCCCCATATAACCTTCTTGAAAAAGGGGCTAAAAGATAGAATATTAAAGCCGCTTTGAAGAACTTGTAAGGTAATAATCCCCATAATAAGCCCGGATATACTTCCAAAACCTCCAACGGGATCAACCCCTCCCAAAACGCAAACAAGGATTGCCTGGAGCAAATATGCAGAACCATATCCTGGTCTAATTGAATTCACTCGTGATATCATTATTATTGAAGCCAATCCGGCAAATAAGCCGCTCATCATATAGGTTTTAATTAAAATATTTTCGTTGTTTATACCGCTAAAACGGGCTGCTACCGGATTTGACCCTAACATGTATACACTAAATCCAAAGGTAGTTTTATTTAAAATTATAACAGCTGCTAAGGCACAAAGAATAAAAATAATCATCGGTACCGGTATTAAGAAAATAGTTCCACTCCCAATAAATAGAAATTTTTCAGGAAATCCTATAATGCCATATCCTTTGGTTATAATAATTGCTATTCCTGAAAAAAGGCCCATCGTGCCCAGAGTAGCAAGAATCGCCGGAACTCCTACGTAAGCCACCAATATTCCGTTTAAGAACCCGCACATCAAAGATACAGTAAGTGCTGATGCAATAGCTAAAATTATAGTGAATAACTCCTCATACCCGCCTATTTGGGAAAAGGTAAATTTAGTTAAAATAAGTGCGGCAACTATACCCGCCAAATTAGCAGTAGCAATAACTGATAAATCGATTCCCCCGGTCAACATAGCTAACATCATAGCGATGGCCAGTAAACCAAATTCAGGGATTTGGCTAGACATCGATTGGAAATTTCTAATGGTTAAGAATTTACCCGGTAAAAATATCGATATTACCACAAAAACACCGATCATTATGATAAATAAAGTTAATGTCTTGGAATGTTTTGAATATTTACCTAACAAATAGTACCTCCCCATTATAAATCATTATCTAAAAACTATATTTCCGATACTCCTCTTGCTCTGATAAGAAGTAATACTAACACTTATGATAATTATCAATCCTACAAAGAAATTTTGCCAATAAGAAGATAACCCTACCAGGATAAGACTATTATTTAGTATGGTTACCATGGCTACTCCCATTATTGTCCCGATAATCGTCCCTGAGCCACCGGTTATTCTGGTCCCACCCAGAACTACCGCAGCAATTACACTAAGTTCGGTTCCCACTATATAGGTGGGATTGCTATAGCGGATGAGGGAGATATGCAGAACACCGGCAATGCCGGCTAAAAAACCGACATAACAGTAAATAAAAAATTGAATCTTAGCGACGTTAAAACCGGAGCGTACAGCAGAATTTATATCCCCGCCGATGGCGTAAATCCCTCTCCCCAGCATGGTATATTTCAAAATAAGCCAGGTCAGTAAAGCAAGAAGTATAAATATTATGACAAAGATGGATAGCCCGTAATTCACCCCATTTGCTTTGGTCAGGATAAGCACATCTTTTGCACCAAATGCCTTAAAACAATCCGGTAATTGAGCTGAATTAATAGCTTTAGTTCCCACAATAGTTAGTAAGGCTCCATGAAAGACACTTGCCGTACCTAAAGTAGTAATAAGTGTTGGGATCTTAAAATGCGAAATGAGCAACCCATTAATCGCTCCCAGAGCAACTCCTACTAAACAGGAGATCAAAAATGCAAAGAATATATTATCTACTCCGCTGGCTATCAGAACATTGGCGGCAATATACTGTCCTGAAATTGCAATTGCTGTAAAAGAGATATCTATCCCTCCAGAAAGTAAAACCATAAAGACTCCGATAGCCATTATCCCCATCCCTGCACTGCTCTTGCCCAGATCAAACAGATTCTCCAGAGATAAAAAGGAAGAATTTAGAGAAGTAATGAAGATAGAGTAAGCAATTATAACTAAAAATAAGTACGATTCATTCTGTTTTAATAGTTTTTGAACTTTGAAATTTATATTATTTTTCACCATTAGACCACCCTAATTATTCTTTCTTGCTAACATATCCAGCAATTTATCCTCGGTTACCTCATTAATATTAAGTTTTTTAATAATCTTGCCCTCTCTTATCACTATTATCCGGTTACAATTCCGGATAATTTCGGGAATCTCGTCAGAAATAATTATAACCCCCATGCCTTTATCAGCTAACCCTTTGATTATATTGTGTATATTGCTTTTAGAAGCAACATCTACCCCTACGGTCGGGCCATCTAAAATAAATATTTTGGGATTGGTAGCCAGCCATTTAGCTATAACCACCCGCTGCTGATTGCCACCTGAAAGTGCTTGAGCTGCAGTCTCTAAAGATGGCGCAATTACATTTAACTCTTTTACCCATTCTTTTGCAGCTTTATACTTTTTATTATTATCGAACAGTTTGAATCTATTCAACAACCTCTGTAATATAGTAGCTACAATATTATTTCCGATAGACTGTTTTATAGATAAGCCCTGATTAAGTCTATCTTCAGGTAAGTAGCTTAAACCCTGTTCAATAGCATCTCGAGGAGATTTTATCTTTGCCAGCTTACCGTCAATATATATCTCCCCTGAATCCGGTCTATTTAAACCAAACAGTGACAAGGCAAGTTCGGTCCGCCCGGAACCCAGAATTCCGGTTATCCCTACAATTTCTCCTGAGTGGACTTCAAAATTTATATCCTGAAAATTACCCTTTTTAGAAAAATTTTTAACTTTTAAAAGCGG
>NBMG01000078.1 GCA_002084865.1 Candidatus Atribacteria bacterium 4572_76 | reverse complement strand
GTTTTCCAACAATTCCTGAATTGTTCTTCTGAAGTTCCTTTTTCATCTGCTTGTTTTATCGCATTTCCACCTAAGGCTATTAGAATTACTTTTGCCATTCTTTCTTTCTGCTCCTCCTAAAATTATTATTGTATTAGTATTATATAAAATTAAATTACTTTTACTTGTTAATTTACCTTTTTTAAAGTACTTCCATCTTTATAACCTAACTTCTTAGATATCTCCTGGGCTGAATTAGTAACGATTTTAATAAGTCTCTCCATGTTGCTCGAAGAGATTCTTTTCGCTAATCCTGTTATGGTAATACTGGCAACCGTTTTCCCATTAATATTTTTTATAGGAGCAGCAATTGCTTTTATCCCTTCTTCAAGTTCCTCATCGCAAATTGCATAATCCTTGTTTTTTATGTCTAATAAATGTATTAATAATTTTTCATGGTCTGTAATTGTATTTGGTGTATATCTTAAGAAATTTTTTTTATTAATAATTCTTTTGATATCTTCTATGGACTGATTAGCTAAAAGTATTTTTGAACTGGCGGTACAGTGGAAGGGCATTTCCCTGCCAATTTCTACAAAAAGATGCGTATTTGTGCTTCTGCTTGAAGAAATTGAATCGATACAAAGCCCCTGGTTATTTCTCCAAACAGTTAAAAAGGTAGTTTCTTGAGTTTCATTACAAACTTTTTTCAAAATAGGTTTGACCATTTGTCTAAGGTCAAAGGATCTTAAAAGGGAATTGGAATATTTAAATAAACGTAACCCAATTTTATATCTTGAAGTTTCATCTTCTTTTTCAACTACAGAATATCTTGATAAATTTTTTAATATTCGATGAACTGTACTTTTTGGTAAATTTAATTCTAAACTCAGTTCCGTAATCCCCGCACCTCTCTCGACGTCACTTAAATAATCTAATATTTTTATTATCTTTTCTAATGATTTCATATACTCTTCATTCATTTTTTTATTGTTCCATATTGTGGAAAAACGTTCCATTTTCTGATCTTACTTCTACTATACCACACATCTTTAAAAAATCCTTCTTTTTTTTAAAAAAAATTAAAAATATTTTTATTTTTTTTATTTTTGATTAAGATATGTTATATTATTAACAATATTAACAATCGTAGACTTCAAAATAAATTTATTTTTCTATTAAAATGTTACTCACTATCAGAAATGATTTTTAATTTCCTGGGAGCTAAAATCAACCACACTTCGCCACTGATATTTAAACTCATGCTGGCAAATATCTCCTGAGGCAGCTTTACCCTCAGAGAATTTTTTCCGGTTATAACCGTGCAGCAGACCGTAGGAGATGATTCCTCAATTTCAGTTAATCTTCCTTTGACCCTGTTTACATCAGGCCCGGGAGGTCTGATATCAGAAAGGTAGATATCTTCCGGTAAAATCGCCACCTTCTTTATCTTTTCTCTTTCGCTAGAAACTACAAGAGAAATATCGCCACATTTCACCTCTACCAACCCAAAACTTAATCTATTGCAATAATCACAGTTTAAAATATTGGGTGCCCCGATAAAATCATTAACTGCCTCTGTGGGATGAAAAAATATTTCCTTAGGAAGACCTATCTGTTCTATTCTGCCTCTATCGAGCACAGCAATACGTTGGGCCATCTCTTCTGCCTCATAAAAATTGTGAGTAACGTAAAGAGTAGTGATACCTAATTTTTTCTGTAGTATTTTAAATTCAGTCCTGAGATGTTTGGAAGTACGATAATCCAAACTGTTCATCGGCTCATCAAGAAGTAAAATACGAGGAGAATTAGCTAAAGCCCGGGCTAAGGCCACTCTCTGTTTCTCCCCCCCGCTCAATTCTTTGGGATAACGAGAGGATAATTTTTTTATCTTCATTATTTGAAGGAGTTCCTCAACCTTTGCGTTTATTTCGTTTTGAGGTCTTTTTTGCATCTTCAAACCATAGGCAATATTAGCAGCTACATCGAAATGAGGAAACAAATTCAATTCCTGAAACAAGTAACCTATTCTCCTCTGGTTAGCGGGCAACCCGTCTACCGGTTTATTATCAAAAAATACTGACCCTTCATAGTCGATTAACCCGGCAATAATATTCAATAAAGTGCTTTTTCCTGCTCCATTAGGTCCCAGCAATACCAACAACTCTTTATCAAATATTTCCAAGTTAACATTTTTACAAACATATTTGGAAATGTCTTTAAGCTTGATAGATGACATATTACCTCCATCGATTAGTCAATTTCTTTTCTAAAAAGGCAAAAAATTTCTCAAAAGAAAGACACATTACTCCTAAAACTATTAGACAAATTATAATAATGTCTATGCGAATAAGGCTCTCGGCCTTCATCATCAGTGCGCCAATCCCGGTAGGAATAGCTACCATCTCTGCCGCTATTATCACTCGCCAGGCCATCCCTGATTCCAATTTTAATCCGGTAAAAATATTGGGCAAAGCAAGAGGAACGACCACTGTACTTAAAATTTTTAGGTCAGAAGCACCTAATATCCTGGCTACAAAGATATAATTTTTATCCACATTTTTAATTCCGGTAACTGTATTATAAAGGATAGGGAAAAAGGAACAGATAAATATTATGGCAATCGGTAAGATTTCACCAATACCGAACCACAACATCAATAAAGGGAGCCAGCCCAGGGCAGGAATAGGATAAATTAAGCTGATTATTGGATTTAATGCCTTGTTGGCCAGATTATTCCACCCCATCATAATTCCGATAAATAGCCCGGCAATAGAACCCGCAGAAAAACCAATAAGGACTCGAATTAAACTGCTTAAGAAATTACGCCCCAATACTCCGCTGATTGCCAGATACCAAAATTCCGTTATTATGGTTTTATAAAACTCAAATTTAAAATATCTCCCGCCTTAAAACTACTCTTAATGTAACCTAATTGAGTGACATAATCTATTGTTTCCTGAACTACTACAGAATCAATATCGGTAGTATATTCCAGCCTATTCATGGACTTTAATAAAACTTCGGAAGTAATCTCTGTCTTGATAGTTATATCAGCTATTTCCACCGGGAAAAGACTCCCCCCGGCTTTCTGTAACTGCCGAGCCACAATCTCTGCTGCTTCAAGTGGATTTTGATTAATCCAATCTGTCGCCTTTTGTGATATTTTTACTAATTTTTCAACAACTTTAGGATGGTCTCTTATCAATTCTTCTTTGACCACCAGAACACTCCCCTGCATTGCGGGCCAAACATCCTGACTTATCAGCAGCATCTTAAAGCCCGATTTTTCAGCCATAGTAGCCCATTGCTCGGGTAAAAAAGCGGCATCCAGTTGACCGGCATTGATGGCTAAAACTTGCTTTGGTGGGTTCATCCGCTGAATTCTGGATAATATTTTTTTTTCATCAAGATTATACTTGTCTATCGCCCGATGGAGAAGCACATCTACTGCTCCACCTTCCCTAACACATCCGATACGAATTCCCGGCTCTTCTAAATCCTTAACACTTTTTACCTTCTTAGGATTAACCACCAAGCCATAACCATATTTATGAGTCCCAGCAACTATTTTTATCGGCACTTTGGCATTGGCATAGACGTTTATAGCTGGGATTAAACACGTATAGGCCACTTGAATATCCCCCCGAGCTAAAGCAGAAGCCAGGGCCATTCCGGTTACATAACTCTCATATGCAGTTAAGTTAAGCCCCTCTTCCTCAAACCAACCTTTGTCCTGACTTATATAAGCACAGGCAGCATGGTCCATAAACTCCACCGCCATACCGATGGTTATTTCTTTCTCCGAAAAACACTCCCCAAAAAAAGTAAAAAACAAAACCCCTGAAAGTATAAACACGGTAAATAGTTTTTTCATATCTCATCCTTTTTGTTTAATTTAATCTCTTAATTTTTTTAAATTTTAATAATTTAATAATTTTCTTTTTGAATAGTAAGTAATTTTACTCCTCTACCATGAATCTGTTTAAAGACTACCCCTTCCGAAACAAGGCGAAGCATTAGCTCAGGATCAGTTACTCTTGTTCCAGAAACTAAATCTACTCCGTAATCAAACCACACCGGCGAAAGAGGCGTAGTTGCGCCCAAGACCATAACTATACTTTCCTTTGGGCACCAGGATAAAAGTTCCCCCATAGTACCATTAATTAAAGCAGTACCAGTAATGGCAATAATATCAGCCTGAGGAATTACTCGCTTTGCTTCGCTGGCAGGAATATCTCCACTTTGAGGTTTTCTCTCTACTACCCAAAGTGTTTTAGCTAATTTGCGCAATTTATTAACAAATGGAAAATGTCCGACTACCACTACTTCTTTATTTTTTCCTTTTTCATAAAGAATTTCTGCCGCATTAATATTCTGGCATTTATTTAAATCTAATTCTATAGCAGAATTAATAGCTGCCATGCCCACAGAAGCCTGCAACAGACAATTAGAATTTGCATAATCACAAAGTTCTAATACCGATTTTTGGGTTAAATTTCCTGCTTCTTTTATAGGAGGAGGCATTGTCGGTTCATGAGTAAAAGTAGTAGAAGCTAATCCACCATATTTACTCCACACTCCGGTCCAAAAAGGTCCTATACGTACTTCTTTAACTAAAATATCTCGAGCACTCTCCCCAATAGTTGAAATAATATCTTCTATAATTTTCACGTTTATTATTTGCCCTCCTTTATTTTTTTTATTTTGTGATTATAGGGTCTTTTCAGTCTTCGAAACCCGCAACTTGTATTTGTTCTTTTCTTGACTATATACTCGATACTATATACTGATTTATTCTGTCTTTAGTGACTACAAAAACAATATTGCTCATATCCCATAAGATAGGCAATTCCACTAATAGTAACTCCGTAAAATATAACTGGCTTTTCTATTAAAAGCGGGGTCAGAGTATCATTAACCACTGTAGTACCTGTAGCTAGAACTATATCCCCCCAAGATAAAATATCTTTCGTTTTGGAAACACTCTCTACTAACACTCCTGCTTTTCTTTCGCCAATATTATCTACGTCCAAGTCAACCACTCTAATCTCAAAATTATGTCTTAAGGCTGCAATCATAGCAGGTTGCAGTCCGATAAAAGCAATACGGGGCTGTCCAAAACGTTCTTTAATATAATCTTTAAGATGGTCGGCACATTCTGTCGGTTCTTTATCTTTACAATGAACTGTTTTAGAAATAAATTTAAAATAACGCAATACAGCATTTATGCTGGCTGTAAAAATTGCTCTTTGGAAATTATTAACAAGCGGCATTTCAAAAACTTCTCTTAATGTGCCACTATAATTTCCCGGCATATCGGTAAAAGCCTGACCTCGGCTTCCTTTAAAATCTGCTTGCATCATCACTTCTTTACCCCTTAACAAGGGAAAGTCATCTCTCTCCGGATTCCCAATTGCCTCTTGAGGAGTAAGAGGTCGAATATTAACTACATTTATCCGGGAAGACCAAACATCATCTCCTTTGATTAATTGACAAAATTTTTCTTTTATCTCCTGGTAAAAGTCCATTACTGCTTCCTTTCTTTTTTTAATTATAGACCCTTTAATATTATCGGCCAAAATAACAATAAGGATAATGGCATACCGAACAAGTAGAACAAAATCCTCCTTCTCCCATATTTACAAAATCTCTTTTAGTTAAAATATCCCCAACAAATATTCTAGGCAGGATAATATCTAAAATAGTATTTTTATAAAATAAAGAAGCGCCCGGTATTCCTATAAGAACAGTTTTCCCTAAATAAGCCAGCATAAACATATTTCCCGGTTGTACGGGAACTCCATAAGTTACTACCTTTGCACCACTTTCCCGAATAGCCCCGGGCGTAAGGTCATCAGGATCTACAGACATTCCTCCGCTTAAAGCAATCAGATCAGCTCCTTGTTTCTTAAATTGCAAAATTGCTTTTTTAATTTCCTCTATATTGTCCGGACAAAAAGTTTGCCCTTGTAATTCTGCTCTAAAATAAGAAAACTTCTCTTTTAATAACGGGCCAAACCCATCCTGGATTAATCCCTTGTATACCTCGTTCCCGGTAGTAATAATAGCTACTTTTAACTTTTTATATTTTTTTACGGAAAAAACTGCCCCCTTCTTTTGGCATAATTCCTCTATCTGTTTTATTTTTTCTTCTTGAATAGTTAGAGGAACAATTCGCACTCCTGATAATCCTTGTCCTTCTTCTACTTTAAAATTATTAGGAAGACAGGGGATAGTAATATTTTCCATGGAATTTATCTCGTATAAGAGTTCACTTTTTACTTTGAATAATCCTCTTGTTAGAGATTTTAAAGTTATTTTTCCTTCAATGGCTTCGGTCAATTCTATATTTTCTCCTGTTATCGCTTTAGAGATTCTTAAAGAAGCTTCATCTTCATGAATCTCTCCTTCTTTTGGCAGCCAAATATATAGATATTCCTTCCCTATTTTCTTTAACTTCTCTATATCATCTTTCTGAACTATGTGACCTCTCCGAAAAGCCGGACCTTTAAATTTTCCGGGTATAATCTGAGTGATATCATGACATAACATCATTCCCACTGCTTTTTCTACCGGTATTTTTTTCATAATATTTAAAATAACACCCCTCCCTAATCCTCCCCCTTAAAGTGGGAAGAGAAATATAGAGCTTATCTTCTCCCTCAAGGAGGAAATTTAAAAAATTTTCTCTGTGGGGGCACGATACATCGTGTCCACACATTAAAAATTTAAAAATTCAGTAGTATTATACTTTTATTTGTATAACGCAAAATAGATAAAAAGATTAATCTTTTTCTTTAAATATTTTCTTGTAAAGCGAATTCAAACTTTGGTCAGCTTCCTCCCGAAATAGTTTAAACTTTATCATCAATTCCCTTCCTCTCTACCCGATGAAGAATATCCAGGGGGCCATCGCCAAAGACCTTTTCTCCATCCTTTTCTATCCAAAGCTTATATCTTAATTTCAATATCATCACTTCCTATAATTTAACCTTAAGATTATTATAACTTAGTTTCTTTCCCTCTGATTACGGGCAGACACAAGGTCTGCCCCTACATATTACCCATTACCTATTATATGTTACTTGTTACTGTATTTCTTTTTGTTTCCTGACCTGAATAATCTCAGCCATAATACTTACTGCGATCTCTTCGGGAGTTTGGGCTCCTATATCCACCCCAATGGGAGCATGAACCTCTTTAAGTTCTTGAGCTGATATTCCCTGTTCTTCTAAATGTTGAAACACAGTGGAATTCTTTTTCCGACTTCCAATCATCCCTATATAAGCAGCACCTGACTTGATAACTGAACCCAAAACTTCTTCGTCTTTCAAATGCCCCCTGGTTAATACAATTATGTAGGTAGAAGGAGTTATCTTAAGATGAGTCAGGGCTTTTTCTGTA
>NBMG01000077.1 GCA_002084865.1 Candidatus Atribacteria bacterium 4572_76 | reverse complement strand
TATCGGTAGCCGGAGTTCTAAAACCGGAGATGGTAAAGACTATGGCCTCTGATTCTATTATCTTTGCCATGGCCAATCCTACCCCGGAGATTATGCCTGATGTAGCCAAAAAAGCCGGAGCTCGCATTGTGTGTACCGGTCGTTCTGATTTCCCGAACCAGGTTAACAATTGTCTCGGTTTCCCCGCTATCTTCAAGGGAGCCCTAAAAGTAAGAGCCAGTCAGATAAACGAAGAGATGAAATTAGCCGCTGCCTATGCCCTGGCTTCTCTAATATCAGAAGATGAATTAAGCGATGATAATGTTATCGCAGATGCCTGATGAATTAAGCGATGATAATGTTATCGCAGATGCCTTTGACCCTCGGGTGGTAGAGCGGGAATCAGAAGCAGTAGCTCAGGCAGCAATAAAAAGTGGAGTGGCAAGAATATAAAAACATTTTTTAATAAATGAAATAACTTTATTTTAAAAATTATTCCGTGACCATAAAAAAACATAATACAACCTGGAGAAAAATCGACAGTTTTAAAAAAAAAGGGGGGGGTGATAACTTAGATTATTTATATGTAAGTAGTTTTTTAAAGTCAAATTAAAATTAGAAAAATAAAGGAGAGAAAAATGAAGAAAGTATCTTTAATACTTGTGATTAGTTTAATAGCTATTTTATTGTTAAGTAGTTTTACTTTTGCTGAACCTAAATATGTTTTGAAATTAGGGCATGTTGCTAATACTGAAAAACCTTATGCTAAATTTGCGGTAAAATTTGCCGAATTAGTTAAAGAAAAAACTAATGGAGGAGTAGAAGTCCAAGTTTTTCCCAGTAGTCAATTGGGAAATCAGAGAGATTTAATAGAAGGCTTAACTTTTGGTACAGTAGATATGACCTTAACCAGTACTGCTGTATTAGGTAATTTTCTTCCCGAAATGGCAGTATTTGATTTACCTTTTATATTTAGGGATAAACCACATACTTATAAAGCCTTAGATACCATAGGAATGGAAATTGGTAAAAAATTGGAATCAAAAGGAATGAAATTATTAGTTTTTGCCGAAAATGGTGTTAGGAATCTTACTAATAATGTAAGACCAGTAAGGACCCCAGAAGATATGAAAGGTTTAAAGATTAGAGTAATGGAACAACCGGTATATATCGAGATGATGAAGGCATTAGGAGCCAATCCTACTCCTATGGCATTTGGAGAACTTTTTACTGCTTTACAACAAGGAACAGTAGACGGACAAGAAAACCCGGTATCTCATATTTGGACTAAAAGGTTTTTTGAAGTCCAAAAATATATATCCCTAACCGAACATACCTATTCAGCTGAACCTTTATTAATTAGTATGATTACCTGGAAGAAATTACCTAAAGAATACCAAGAAGCTATGGTTGCCAGTGCTAATGAAGCTTTAGATTGGCATCGTGCCCAGTGTTCTGCATCAGATAATGATATGTGGAAAAAGGTAATAGACAGTGGTCTTACTGAAGTAATTAAAGTAGATAAAGAACCATTCAGAAAAGCTACTGCGGGAGTATGGAAGATGTTTGAAGATAAAGTAGGAAAAGAAAATATTGAAAGAATAGTAAATATAAAACCAGAAGAATGTGTGGAATACGAAAAATATTTATAAATATTAAATTTTGTAGTAAAGTGGGCAAGGGATATTTATTTCCCTTGCCCACTGATTTGTTTTTCAAAAGGAGATGACAAAGTTTGAGAAAAATTATAGATAGTATTAATAAATATTTAAAATATGCTACTATTGCTTCTATGAGCATAATGTTGTTAATTATTTTTTTTCAGGTTATTTTTCGCTACGTTTTACATCATTCTTTAACTTTTTCTGAAGAATTAGCAAGATATCTATTTGTATATACGGTATTTTTTGGGACTGCTGTAGTTGCAAGGGAAAATGGGCATATTGTAATGGAGGTTTTAACACAAAAATTAAAAGGTAAGGTAGCTAAATATATTAAAATCATTGCTTATATTTGCACTTTATCATTTGTAATAATTCTATTTTATAATGGTATAAAGATGATGATATTAACTTCTTATCAACTTTCCCCTGCTTTAAGAATTTCTATGTCTTATGTTTATTTTGCTATACCTGCAGCTTCCTTTGTAATGTTTTGTAATATATTAATTTTAATTAGTGATACTTTACATTCTGATGTCTAAATTTAGATTTAATATAGAATTGAGGTGAAATAATATTGTTACTGATAATATTTGGTAGTTTTGTATTATTACTGGTTATAGGAACGCCTATTGGGGTTGCATTAGGATTATCAACTGCAATAGTTATCTATACTGTTATAAAAATTCCTTTAATTGTTGTTACTCAGAGAATGTTTACTGCCATAGATTCATTTTCTTTTATGGCTATTCCTTTTTTTATGTTAGCTGGTTCCTTTATGGCTTCAGGAGGAGTTACTAAAAGATTGGTAAATTTTGCTAATTCGTTAGTAGGGTTTGTTAGAGGAGGATTAGCTTTGGTAGTAGCAGTAACCGGGATGTTCTTTGCAGCAATCTCTGGTTCTTCTGCTGCCACTACTGCTGCTCTTGGTTCTACCTTATTTGATGAAATGGAAAAAAGTGGCTATAAAAGAGATTTTGCCGCAGCTATTATAGCCTCAGGAGGGACTACGGGTATAGTAATACCACCCAGTATTACTCTGGTAGTTTTTGGAATTACAGCGGGAGTTTCCATTGGAGACCTCTTTTTAGGAGGTTTTGCTCCCGGAATAATTATGGGTGTATCTATGTGTATTGTTAGTTATTTTCTCTGTAAAAAGAAAGGCATCAAAGCGAAAGGTAGTTTTTCTGTAATGAACGTACTTAGATCTTTTAAAGATAGTTTTTTGGCTTTAATGATGCCGGTAATTATTTTAGGAGGAATATATGGGGGGATATTTACTCCTACTGAAGCCGCAGCAGTAGCGGCGGTATATGGATTAATCATTGGTATGTTTGTATATAAAGAACTAAGTTTTAAAAATTTGCCTTCTGTAATATTAAATGCAGCTATAAATACTACAGTTATTATGTTTATTGTCGGAGGAGCAAACCTCTTTGGTTGGATCTTAACCAATGCCCAGGTGCCGCATAAAGTAGCTACTTTTATGGTTTCAATCAGTACTAATCATATTGTATTTTTAATGTTAGTTAATTTATTATTATTATTTGTTGGCACTCTAATAAACGCTTCTGCAGCAGTAGTTATATTAGTTCCTATTCTTTTTCCGGTAGCTATGTCTTTTGGTATAAATCCCGTTTTTTTCGGAGTGCTTATGATAGTGAATTTGGCTATTGGTTGTATTACCCCACCAGTTGGTCTTGATCTTTTTGTAGTATCTGGCATTGCCAAACTTCCTATCGAAAAAATAACTAAAGCCATACTTCCTTATTTGATAGTTCTTATCGTAGATTTATTAATTTTAACTTATTTTCCGCAAATTATACTTTTTATTCCTCATTTATTAGGAAGATAATTAAATTATAGTTTTTTTAATTATAGAAAAAATATGTTTTTTTTGCTTAGAAGGAGGTTAATATTATATGGAATTAAAATATGGTCAAGGGTCTATTAGATTTTCTTTAAAAAATAAAAATATATTAAAGATATTAAGTTCAGAAGAACAAGAGCTTTTGCTGAACCCAGAAGGCAAACTAAAAGGTTTATTAAAAAATCCGATTGGCTGCCCTTCTTTAAGAAATTTGATTATTCAAAAAGAAGCTCAGAATATATTAATAATCGTAAATGATATTACCCGACCAACTCCTTATAAAATAATATTACCTCCTCTTTTAGATGAATTAAAACAAATTGGGATAAAAAGAAAAAATATTATATTTATAATTGCTACCGGAATTCATAGAAATAATTCAAAAAAAGAAATAGAGAATATATTTGGAGAAGACATATCTTCTACTTATAAATTCATCAACCATAATGGTAATGACCCTTACTTAAAAGATTTGGGTAAATTAAAAAGTGGTAATGAGCTCTGGATTGATCCGATTGTTTCAAATGTAGATTTTATTATCACTACCGGAGTAATAGTTCCACATTACATGGCTGGTTTTTCTGGGGGAAGAAAATCCATCCTTCCCGGTATTTGTGGGAGAAAGACTATTGAAGCTAATCATGCTCAAATGGTTCATCCTGATGCTCGCTCAGGAAATATTGAAGATAATCCTGTCCATGAAGAGATGCAGGAGGCAGCAGAGAAAGTTGGAGTGGATTTTAATATTAATGTAGTAACTAATGAGCATCGCGAAATTATTGAAATTGTGGCAGGAGAATTGTATAAATCATGGTTGAAAGGTGTAAAAGCCTGTAAAAAGAGGGTTATGGAGAAGCTATTTTTGAAAAGTGGATAGAAGAAGCAAATACTCCAGACGATATAATAAAACGTTTAGAAAAGAAATTTGTTTTAGGTGGTCACAAAGCTTTTGCTATTGCCAGGGTGGTAAAAGAAGTAGAAGTGATTTTAATTTCTTCTTTACCTCAGGATAAAGTACGTAAATTATTTTTCATTCCTTTGGAGGATATTTCCCAAGCTCTAAATTATGTTAAAGATAAATATGGAGAAGATTTCCAAGCATATATTCTTCCTTCAGGGAATAATACTGTGCCTAAAATAATTTAATTTTTTATGAAAGTGAGAATATTTTAAATGCATCCTTTATATAAGATTTTAGCTCAGGCTGCTGGTCGGAATAAAGTGAAACCCGGTGAATTTGTTATTGCCAAAGTAGATTTGGCAGAGATAAATGATTTATATTTACAAGTGCTATTATCTTTCAAAGAGATGGAAGGGGATAAAGTTTGGAATCCACAAAAAATAACCTTTGTTATGGACCATTATGCTCCCGCCCCTACCATTAAAGCTGCAGAAAATCAGAGAAAAATGCGGGAATTTGCTCAGGAGCAAGGTATAAAACATTTCTTTGATATTAATCGGGGAGTGTGTCATCAGGTGATGCCGGAAGAAGGCTTGGTTTGGCCAGGAATGATGTTGGTGGCAACTGATTCTCATACCACAACTCATGGAGCTTTTGGCGCTTTTTCTACCGGAATTGGAGCGACAGATATGGCAGCAGTTTTACTTACCGGTGAAATATGGCTGAGAGTTCCAGAAATTATAAAGATTAATATTACCGGAAAAATCAAGAAAGGAATTATGGCTAAAGATATCATTCTTTATATTATCTCCCAATTGGGAACAGATGTAGCTTTATATAAAGCTACAGAGTTTGACGGAGAAGCAGTAAAAGAACTATCTTTAGATGAAAGGTTAGTCCTTTGTAATATGTCTGTAGAAATGGGGGCAAAAGCTACTTATATTAGACCGGATGAAAAAGTAATGGAATATATTTT
>NBMG01000076.1 GCA_002084865.1 Candidatus Atribacteria bacterium 4572_76 | reverse complement strand
ACAACTACTCGCTTAATAGCAGCCGGCTTAAGAGAAGCCGGTTTTAAAGTTCTCGCCAAAACTACCGGAACCCTTCCGCGCCTGATATTAGAAGATGGAGCTGAAATTCCTATTAGACGAAGAGGCAATCCCAATATTATAGAACAACTAAAGATTTTTAAAGAAGCGGCTAAAAGAAAGGTTGATGTTTTGGTGGTGGAATGTATGGCCATTAGCCCGGAGCTACAATGGGTTTCCGAACACAAGATGGTGAAATCAACCATCGGTGTAATCACCAATGTGCGTGAAGACCATTTGGAAGATATTGGACCGGGACTTGATAGAGTAGCTGAGTCATTAAAACTTACTATCCCGCAAGGGGGAGTGCTGGTGACTGCAGAAAAAGATTACTTCTCTCTCTTTAAAGAACAAGCCGAAAAACTAAAGACTAAAATTATTCGGGCTGACCCGGATGATGTACCCGATAGAATAATCGATAAATTTAATTATATGAATTTTAAAGAGAATGTTTCTATTGCCCTTCGGGTCAATAAACTCCTCGGGGTAAAAGAAGAGATAGCCTTGAGAGGAATGTTAAAAGCAAACCCGGACCCCGGAGCTTTAAAAGTATATAAATTAATCAAAGAAAATAAAATTATATTTTTTGTCAATGCCTTTGCGGTGAACGACCGACGCTCTGTTTTATTAGCCTGGGAAAATGTAAAGAAAATATTCGATTTAAGCAATTTACCGGTAATGGGAATAATTAATAGTAGGGAAGACCGGGTTCTCCGCTCTATCGAATTTTCTCGCATATTAGCAACAGAAATTATGCTTTCTAAAATAATTTTGGTAGGACCTTTGAGTAAATTAACCGAAAGAGCTCTTTTAAAATTAAAAGTCTCTGCTGATAAGATAACAAATTTAGGAAGATTAACCGATGCAGAAAAAGTAATAGAGGTAGTATTACAGCTTACCAACAAAAAAGTAATATTAGTCGGTTTTGGAAACACTAAAGGTGCGGGTCAAAAATTAATAGAATATTTTAATCAATTTGGAGAAATAAAATGATATATCAAGCTATTGGAATAGGTATAGTAGTCAGTTTTGCCTTCTATGAAATAGTGGGACTCTCCCCCGGGGGGATAGTGGTCCCCGGTTATATCGCCTTATTTTTGGATCAGCCAATCAGGATATTAGTAACCTTACTGGCAGCTTTGCTTACCTATTTTATTGTAAGAAAGCTTTCTAATTATATCATTCTATACGGACGGCGCAGATTTTTAGCTATGATACTTATCGGTTTCCTATTAAAATGGTTAATCGATCGAAGAGATTATAATTACAATCCCTATTTCCGGTATCGAACTCCGGAGTATAGGTTATATAATTCCAGGTTTAATAGCCAACGAAATGAGAAGACAGGGTATCATGCCCACAATTTATTCTCTGGTAACAGTCTCTATAATAGTTAGATTGATTTTATTGCTCTTTCTAAAAGGTTAAAGAAATATATTATATTTATAAGTATTACTAAAAAAGCAGGAAGTTATTTTTTAAAATAAACTTCCTGCTTTTTAAATATTCTGCTATAATTTTTATTATTTGCTTAGCCTTACATAATTATTTTAGATAGTTAGCACCAAATTTTACATCTTTTAACCACCAGGTTGGATAACCAACTGAATCAGCACCTACATATCCATCATCATATTTTGCAACTAAGTCTTCAGCTAAGTTCCACCACTTTTCTACAGCTCTATTTGCACAATCATTAGAATAATTAGTTAAGTATTTCACTGCTAAGGTAGGGTCTTTCTTATATAGGCTTTCTGCTGCAATTTCAACAGCCGGTTGCATGGCAAAGAAATCGCCTTCAACTTCATTTTGCGCAGCGTTTATATCCTTAATCATATAAGAATATTTAAGGTCTGCCCAATTGGATACGAAATTAAAAGCCCACCATGCAGAGTCCTTATCAAATACATCTCGTCTTCCAGAACTAAATGATTTTGGTACTTCTGTAACTCCACAATAAAAAGGTACGTAACAGGTAGAATGAGGAGCATCTTCACCAAACCAGAGTACTCCGCCTACAGGGTCAGGAAGCCAACTTCTTGCTTGTGAAACAAAACTGTAGGAGCATCTAAATATGGAAATTGCACGTTCCCAATCTAAATCCTTACTACCTTCAGGCTTAACATCACCCGGTGTAGAATAACGGTTGGGACAACCAAAGGGACCCGCAGCCATTCCCTTAGTCAAATCAAACTCAGTTCCCTCATAATAATCACGGTTAATAGCTATTAAATCTTGTACGGAAACTTTTTTAGCTGGTTTAATTGATAACGGGTATTGTTCATCTGTATAAGGATCAAGATTAAGAGAAGGATCTAAGAGACTCAAAACCCGCCATTCTCTTCTCTGTTGATAATATCGAGATCCATAAGGGTTAGGACAATAAGCCTTCCAGAAAAGAAACGGCCCATCTTCAGGATTCCACCAACCCATCTCTTTTGCAAACGAGAAGACGTTCTCTGAAGCCATAAAATTATCCGAATCCTTAAGATCAATCTTACCTATTCTGCTTCTATTGGCAATAACAGAAACATGGCCATCTGGAATTCTCTGAGCTGCCCATACAGCACCAGGTTCTCCGCTCTTAGGATCCCATGTTGGTCCAGCAGATAATATTTCAAATAGCCATACTTCGTTGGGATCAGTTACAGTTAGACCTTCACCTCCATCGCAGTAACCATATTTCTCAGCCAAGGCACCCATAACTTTAATTGCTTCTCTTGCAGTTTTAGCTCTCTGTAAGCCAAATACTTCAAGTTGCTCTATCATCATTATACCTTCGCCTTCCCAGAATCTTCCTCCCCATGTTGATTCACCAATCATTACTTGATGTTCGTTCATAAAGGGGTAACCTACATTAAAATAAGTATAAGTTTTTTCTACTTGAGGTATTTCACCAACTTTTGTTAGTTCCTTGCCTGGTCGAGTTAAATGACATATTTCTTTATATACATTAGTCATAGTACCTTTTTCAAAAGTCTGTCCTGGAACAATTATAATACGGTTGTCATACCAACCATCACAGGTATGGGTAGTCATTACCGATCCATCTACCGAGGCATCCTTTCCCACCATTACAGAAGTACAGGCATAGGCACTTACTCCCAAAACCAATATCATAAGCATAATGATACTAACTGAAAGTAACTTATTAAATCTCATTTTTAGAACTCCTTTCAAAAATAGATGTTGTAAAAATTAAATTTCTTTACTCTCTAAACCTTAAATCACCTCCGTTTTTCTTTTTTTCCTACCCTCCATTTTCGATTAATTCGATATATCGTAAAACCAAATCTATAAAATATTCTTCTATTATTCTCAGATATTCTCATAAAAAAATGGTAAGTCATTGGCTTTGTCAATCTACCACTTTTTATACATCTTTTTTCATGTTCTACTGTTTTCCTCAGAAAAAAATTTTAGCGAGGAAGGGGCAGGTAAAAACCTGCCCCTTCACATATTATGTAATATTTGAAAATTAGTTATTATAAGGATCTGGATCTAAAATTTCTGGAATATCAGGAAAGTACTCAAATACTGTATTATTGTTAGCCCAAAGTCTTAGTTTATCAGTTAAATCCCAATACTCAGATTCAGCCCAATGCATATATGAATGAGTATGGTAAGTTAGGAATTTCTTAGCAGCTTCGACACCTTTATCTTTATAAATTTCCAAAGCTTTTTCCTCTACAGGTCCCTGCATCATAAACATATGCTCTTGCATGGCATATTTTACTTTATCGACCCGTGGTTTCAATATTCCATAGTATTGGTTGACTAAATCATCAACTGAAGCAAACGCCCACCAAGCTGAGTCTTCATCATATTCATCGCGTTCTAACCTGACCCAGGATTCCGGAACAGAATCTACTCCAATATACATTGGAACAAATGGACTATTTTCGGGATTATCAAGTCCAAACCAGAGAACACCGCCAATCTCGTTCGGTAACCAGCTACGTGCCTGAGAGAACCAATAAATAGAACAATAGTATCGGGCTGTTGGCCTGTAATAATCTATGCCAAGTAAATTTATCTGATGCTGAGTTACCTGTGGAGTCGCCAGTGGGCTTTTCACCTTTTCACCCTTTGCGTTGGTATAATACCATACTTCTTGGTCCGCCATATCATAAGGGGTTCCCTGCATGGTATCTGCATAGATTTTTATATAGTCCTCTTTTGTAACTTTTTTGTTAGGTTTGATGGAAAAAGGATATTTGTAGGCATCTTCTTTCTTATATTCTTCATCACTAAAATAATTATAAACAGTATATAACCGGTTATATTGGCCCCACTCATCGAAATTCTCTACATCTCCGTAAATATATTTCCAAATAAAGGGTTCTCCGCTCTTTGAATCATAGAGTCCCAACTCCTCAGCAACTTCGATATAATTTGATGAAATCATCAGATCATCCCTCTTTTCGGGATCTTTGATTTCACCAATCCTACTGCTATTGGGAACACAGGTAATATGATCATCCGGTACCTTTTGAGCTGCCCAAACAGCACCCGACTTTCCGCTTTTGGGTGTCCACAAAGGCCCCACGCCAAACACCTCAAACACCCAGGCTTCATTGGGGTCAGTTACTGTTAAACATTCTCCCAAATACGCAGATTCACGGTATCCGTATTTCTCTAAAAGTTCACCCATAAGCTTAATTGCATCACGGGCTGTCTTCGTCCTTTCGAGAGCAAAAACCGTCGCTTGTTCAATTGTCATAATTGCCTCTGGACTATTAACTGTATTTTTTTCTCCACCCAATGTCGTTTCCCCAATAATAAGCTGATGTTCGTTTGCATACGGATAAGCTCCATGAAAATATTTATATGTATGGGGAACCTGCGGAATTTCCCCGAGTTTTACAAGGGGACTTGCAGCTTGTTCATTATAGGGGATATTCTCATACACAGGAGCCATTGTTCCTGGAGCATGGTCTTGTGCCGGTCTTATATCAATATCTGAATCATACCGCCAATCTACCGTGTGGGCAGTCATTACAGATCCATCTATGGTGGCATCTTTTCCGGCTACTACATCAGTACAAGCATAAGAAGCTAGTCCAAAAATAGCCAATATTATTAAAGCAATACTTACAACAAAAACTAGTCTTTTAAACTTCATTTTTCATATCTCCTTTATATAATATTTTTAGCAGCTTGTTAAAATTAAAATTAAATAGATTTTACCACTTCCCTTCTAAAATGTATTTCGAAAATTTCAGAGATTGTTATTGAGATAATTTTCCCACCTCCTTTTTAAAAATCTTCTTAGCAGCTCGAGTTGTATTAGCTAATTAGCAGGAGCTTTAGCGTAATTTTATTAATGTTAATCTATTATATTATTTGTCACTTTTGTATGCTGAAAAAAACATATTTAAAAAAACTTTTTTACTTGTATAAATAAAATTTAGGAACTTATGTCATTACTTCATGTTAAAAAGCCATTCATCATAAGAAGAGGCGGATTTAAATCCGCCTCTTCTTA
>NBMG01000075.1:887-5410 GCA_002084865.1 Candidatus Atribacteria bacterium 4572_76 | reverse complement strand
GTTACCGATGTAGATGGTAATCGGTTTATCGACTTAACCGGTGGTTGGGGATGTCTGGCCGTAGGGCATACCCATAAGAAAGTGGTAACCGCAGTCAAAGACCAGGCAGAAAAATATCTGCATACTGATTTTACCGCTGTTCCTTATGAATCTCTGGTAGAACTGGCCGAGAAACTGGTAAAACTGGCTCCCGGTAATACCCCTAAGGCGGCCGCCTTCTTTAATTCCGGTGCAGAAGCAATAGAAAATGCGGTAAAGATTGCCCGGGCTCACACCAAAAGGTAACCCCTGACTCTGTTGCCGCTATAGTGATTGAGCCTATCCAGGGAGAAGGAGGATTTAATGTCCCCCAGGAGGGATTTTTAGAATACTTAAGAAAACTGACCAATAAATACGGTATGTTACTAATAACTGATGAGATTCAGTGCGGTATAGGCCGAACCGGAAAGTTTTTTGCCATAGAAAACTGGGATATAGAACCGGACCTTATCTGTCTGGCTAAATCTTTAGCTGCCGGTCTGCCCCTTTCAGCAGTGATTGCCAAAAAAGAGATTACCGATACCCTCCCCGGAGGGTGTATCGGAGGAACCTATGTAGGTAACCCGGTAGCCTGCCGGGCAGCCTTAGAAGTGATAAATATTATCGAAGAGGAAAATCTCTTAGATCGGGCGCTGAAGATCGGAGAAAGGCTAAAAGAACGCTTCCTGCAAATGAAAGGCAAATATCCCCTGATAGGAGAGATCCGAGGTATAGGGGCGATGAGGGCAATAGAATTGGTAAAAGACCAAAAGACCAAAGAACCGGCCACCCAGGAGACAGCCCGGATTGTCGAGGAATGCATAAAGAACGGAGTATTTGTACCTACTGCCGGAATCAATAAAAATATCCTTAGGATGTTGGTCTCCCTCGAGATTACCGATGAGCAGTTGGATGAGGCTTTAGACGTATTAGAGAAGGCGATAGCGAAAGTTTAATAAAAAAAATTAAAAAAAATAGATAAAAAAAGAGGAATTTTAAAAGTTTTGTCGAATAAAATAATATTATAGGAGGAATTTTTTTGTGAGTAAAATTAAAATCATCATAATGGGGGCTGCTGGAAGAGATTTCCATAATTTCAATGTATATTTTAGAAATAATTCAAATTACGAAGTAGTTGCCTTTACCGCTACTCAAATCCCGGATATCGCCGGTAGAAAGTACCCTGCTGAACTTTCCGGCCCTTTATATCCTGAAGGTATTCCTATATATTCAGAGGAAGAATTACCTGATCTAATAAGAGGGAAACAGATCGACCAGGTAATCTTGGCTTACAGTGACCTTCCCCATCAATATGTTATGGATAAGGCATCAATCGTGTTGGCCAATGGTGCTGACTTTAGGTTAATGGGGCCCAAGAACACTATGTTAAAGTCCAAGGTTCCGGTAGTTTCAATATGTGCAGTACGCACCGGTTGTGGAAAAAGCCAAACTACTCGTAAGGTTAGTGAAATATTAAAAGAGATGGGCTATAAAATAGCTGTAATCAGGCATCCTATGCCTTATGGAGATCTCAGAGAACAGATCTGGCAAAGATACGAAAATTACGCGGACTTAGATCGGTATAATTGTACTATTGAAGAAAGAGAAGAATATGAGCCTCATCTGGATAGAGGAAACATTCTTTATGCCGGAGTTGATTATCAAGAGATATTAACCAGAGCGGAAAAAGAAGCTGATATAATTCTTTGGGACGGAGGGAATAACGACTTACCTTTTTATCAACCGGATTTACATATCGTAGTCACTGATCCTCATCGTGCCGGTCATGAAATGACTTATTACCCCGGAGAAGCTAATCTCAGAATGGCAGATGTAGTAGTAGTTAATAAGATAGATACTGCTTATCCGGATAAAGTAAATTTACTTAGAGAGAATATTCATAAATTAGCCCCAAATGCGATAGTGGTAGACGCTGCTTCCCCACTTACGGTAGATAATCCCGAACTTATTAGAGATAAAAAAGTCCTGGTAGTAGAGGATGGCCCTACTTTAACCCATGGCGAGATGAAATATGGTGCTGGAGTAGTAGCCGCTCAAAAGTTTGGAGCAAAGGAAATTATAGATCCCCGACCTTATGCCATTGGATCCATCAAAGATACTTATAAAAAATATCCCGGGATAGGAACGCTGTTACCGGCAATGGGATATGGAAAAAAACAGATTCAGGAACTGGAAGATACTATAAATGCTGTTGACTGCGACATAGTCATCATTGGTACTCCTATTGATTTATCCCGAATTATTAAGATTAACAAGAAATCAGTTAGAGTAAAATATGATTTGCAGGAAATCGGTAGACCGAATTTGGACGAAGTTTTGATTCAAAAAATTAAGAACAGGGGGTGATGTAGAAGGTATAAAAAATTTAGCAGATTAGTTGCAACAAAGTTTTAGATAAAATTTTATTTTAAATAAGGAGGGTGAATTAAAAAATGTATCACTGGAACAAGCATAAGGGTTTATTATTATTGATTTTGATGATATTTATGTTCTTTATATTATCTGGGATAGCTTTTGCTGCTGAAGAAGAAATAGAAAAAAGTTACGGATTTTTATCTCTATTACCACCATTGGTAGCTATTGTTCTTTGTTTTTTAACTAAGCAAGTTTTAGCTTCTCTTTTTATCGGTATATGGGTGGGCGCTACTATTCTAACAGGTTGGAATCCTATAGGAGGTGTTACTAAAACCTTAGGCTATATTGTGGAGAATGCAGCAGATAGTTGGAATGCCACAATATTATTATTTGACTTCGTAATCGGTGGGCTTATTGGTTTAATCTATCTTTCTGGCGGTGCTCAAGCCTTTGTTAAAAGCATAACTGATAAAGTAAAAAGTGCTCGTGGCGGGCAATTTACCGCTTGGCTATTTGGATTAATAATTTTCTTTGATGATTATGCTAATACTGCAATAGTAGGTAATGCCTTTATGCCAGTAACCGATAAATTGGGGATTTCCCGAGAAAAATTTTCTTACATTGTCGATTCCACTGCTGCACCGGTGGCTTCTTTAGCTCTGATTTCTACCTGGGTCGGGTATGAAGTTGGTCTTATCGGCGATGCCATAGAAGGTACTTCAGTATCTTTAACTCCTTACACCATCTTTTTACAATCAATTCCTTATCGATTCTACAGTATCTTTGCCATAATATTAGTCCTGGCTATTGCTCTATCTCAAAGAGATTATGGGCCTATGTTAAAAGCGGAACATCGAACAAGGACTACTGGTAAAGTATTTGCAGACGGAGCAACCCCACTTTCCGGTGGAAGCAAATTAAAAGTTTTAGAAGATGTACCCCGGAAGACTATAAATATGGTAGTGCCTATTGTAGTACTGGTAGCAGTTAGTATGTTTGGAATGTGGTGGACCGGTGGGGGTACTTCCGCTGAATCATTTACCGCTGCAATTTCTGATGCCGATGCCATGACTGCCCTTTTATGGGGAGCTATGTTTGCTGTAATCGTAGCCATATTTATGTATAAAGCCCAGGGGATTGGAACTTTAGCTGATATGATGGATGCTTTTATAGACGGAGCCAAGATGATGGTTCTGGCTAATTTAATTCTAATTTCCGCCTGGTCAATCGGCAGTGTTTGTGATAGTATCGGGACTGCTCCTTATGTGGTAAATGCTGCCAAAGGAGTTATCTCTCCGGTTTTACTACCCATGATTATGTTTTTAATCTGTAATGTTATTTCTTTTTCTACCGGTACTTCCTGGGGGACTATGGCTATAGCTATGCCCATTGCTATTCCTTTGTCTTTAGCTTTAGGAGTGCCATTACCTTTGGGTATTTCTGCAGTATTGACCGGTTCGGTTATGGGAGACCATTGTTCACCACTTTCTGATACTACTATCATGTCTTCAATGTTCTCTGGTTCTGACCATATAGACCATGTTAAAACTCAAATACCTTATGCCCTCACTGCTGCCGGAGTTGCTATATTAGGTTACATCTTGGCCGGAACTGGTATGTCCGTAGGTTTAGTATTGCCTTTAGGATTAATATTAGTGGTAGCTTTACTTTACCTATTTTCATCAATATCCGCAAAATCAGCCGGGATTTCCTTCCCTTTGCCTGAACTTAAAGTGGAAGAATAAAAGTAAAATAAGTTTATGCTATATTTTATTTTGCAAAAAATAATCGAAAATGAAGCCATCTTGCCTCGGTTTTTAAAAAGACAAGGTGGCTTCATTTAACGTTATATGGTAAAATTTAGGGAAAACAATTTTTTAATATATGTTTTATTATTGATTAACAGATTGATGGAGGAAAATTGGTCAATGTTTAAAGAGAACAAAAAAAATAAAAAAATATTAACATCTTTTGAATTTGAACCGGGAAAAGTGAAAAAAGGTTATACTGATAGGCGTTTATACATTAACCTTTCAGAAAATAAGATTGAAGAAAAACCCATCGACCTTCAGGTGAAGGAAACCTTTACCGGAGGACGTGGTTATGGTATATGGTACTTATGGGACGCA
>NBMG01000075.1:0-869 GCA_002084865.1 Candidatus Atribacteria bacterium 4572_76 | reverse complement strand
GTTACTCAATATTCCGGTACCGGTAAGACCCATGTAGTAAGTCTTTCACCCGAGACCGGAACAGTTAATGATAATAATGTGGGAGGTTATCTTGCTCCTTTTTTAAAATTTTCCGGTTGGGACCTTTTAGAAATTCAAGGCAAAGCCAAAGAAGATGTAATTATTTTCATTGATGGAAATAAAGGAAAAGTCATTATTGAAGAAGTTTCGGGAATAAACTCAGATACTTATTTGCTTATCGAAAAACTGACTGAAAGATATGCGGATGATGAAAAAGATAAAAGAAATATTAGTGTTGTTTCTTCCGGAAGGGGAGCAGAAAATACCAATTTAGGAATTTTAAATGTCACCTGGTATGATGTGCGTCGAAGGAAAGTTCGGATTAAGCAAGCGGGGCGTGGAGGAACGGGTAGTGTCTTCCGGGATAAGAAAATTTTAGCTATTGTTACTAAATATTCCGGAGTAAACGCGGGCTCTAACAATGCAGCTTATCCCGAACTTGTTACCAAGGCAGGACGAAGATTAACTAAAGAAATATTGGAATTAGATCATATTCAAAACGGAATGCGAGAAACAGGGACGGTTAATTTATTAGACCATATGCAGAATTATAATTGCCTGCCCGTCCATAATTATAAATTTGGTTCACACCCTGAAGCCTTTAAAATTGAAAATAAGGTCTGGCATCAGCGTGTCACCCAGAATCAGGCAGGTGATTCCTGTTGGCTGGGTTGTGCTATGCGTTGCGCTCATGCAGTAGATGATTTTGAACTGTCTACCGGTCCTTTAAAAGGAGAAAAAGTTCTGGTGGATGGACCGGAATATGAAACTGCTGCCGGATTTGGCGGAAATTGTGGGTGTTTCGACCC
>NBMG01000004.1 GCA_002084865.1 Candidatus Atribacteria bacterium 4572_76 | reverse complement strand
TCCTGCGCCGATGGTACTGCAGTTTTTCTGTGGGAGAGTAGGACACTGCCGGGATTTTTTATTTTAATAATCTGCTATTTTATTGTATAATTTTAAAAACAGTGATAAGTAATGAGTAATTAGTAACCAGTTTCGAGTTACAGGTTGCAAGTCACAAGTTGGGAAAAAAGAATTAGTGTAGAGGGTAAAGGTGAGGGAGAAAAAAGTTTTGAATTTTGAATTATGGTTTTTAGTTTTATGCTTTGCGTTTTTAGTTATATACTGACGATTATTCACCAGCGACTAAATTAATCGGTGAATCAGTCAATTGGTGAATTGGAGAGTTGTTATATTGGATAATTTAAAAAAATCTCTTAGAATTATTTCATTCGACGTAGATGGTACCTTAGTGGATTTAGAATACAATGACTTAATTTGGTTTAAAGAAATACCTGAACTAGTAGCTAAAAAAAAGAAGATTAGTTTCGAGAAAAGTTTAAAATATGTACATGAAGAATATGCTAAACTTGGAGAACATAATTTAAATTGGTATGATATTAATTATTGGATTTCCTATTTTGGTATTGAGATATCCCCTGATAAGATTTTTGAAAAATATGTAATCTCCCTTTTAGAAGAATTAAAGAAAAAATATATACTTATTGTTATTACTGCCATGCCTCGTGAATTTTTAATTCCCAAAATGAAAAATCTGGAAAAATATTTTAAATTCAGCTTTTCTGCTTTATCAGATTTTAAAGAATTGAAAAATTCTGAGATATATTCAAAGATATCCAAAGCCTTAAAGGTGCCTCCCAAACAAATATTACACATAGGTGAATTTATTAAACCCGTTCGGGTCGAATAAATTCTACCCCTACACCAGATTTGTGGAAATAACATAAAACACAATAAACTGTAAGCTGATAACTGAAAACCTATATTTGAAACTAACGACTATTCACTATCGACTAGTTAAGAGTTTTAAATTATGGTTTTTCGCTTTTCGCTTTAAATTTTTAGCTCTACAGATGCCATTCACTTATCATTATTTAATTAGTAAATTGGTGAATTGGAGAATCGGTCAATATGTAAAGAGGTGATAACAATGCCGGAATTACCGGAAGTAGAAACTATTAGAAAAGATTTGCAGGAAAAAATTACATACAAACAAATAAAAGATGTGATAGTAAATATCAGTAAAATAATAAAAAAACCTTCTTTGGAAGAATTTATTACTAAAACAAAGGACAAGAAGATTAAGGAGATAGATCGCCGGGGAAAATATATCATCATTCATTTAGACTCAGAAGATAAATTAATAATTCATCTGGGGATGACCGGACTCCTAATTTATCCTTACAATAAAAATAGTAAAGAAATTTTAGAAGGGGAAATAAAAGCTAAACACAATCATCTCGTTTTTACTTTTACAGATGATACCCAATTAGTGTTTAATGATGTTAGAAGATTCGGAAAAATATTTTTAGTTTCCAATATTGATGAAATAGAAAGCATATCTAAATTAGGAATTGACCCTTTGGAGGATTATTTCACAGAAGAAGTTTTTATTCAGGTATTAAATAAAAAGAAAAAGGGTAAGATAAAACCATTTTTAATGAATCAGAAATTTATTACTGGATTAGGTAATATTTATGCTAATGAAGTGCTGTATAGATCAAATATCCATCCTTTACGGCTAATTTCTTCTCTTATTGAAGAAGAAGTTAAAAATTTGTATCAGCAGATTAAACTAGTGTTAAGTGAAGCAGTTGAACTTCGGGGAAGTACGGTAGCTGACGAGGCTTATCGAGACACGGATGGTGAAAAAGGAAAATTTGCAAAAAAATTACAGGTTTATGCCCGAAAAGGAGAACCTTGTATAAAGTGCGGGCATCCTATAGAAGTTGTAAGAATAGAAGGCAGAAGCTCGTTCATCTGTCCCCAATGTCAGAAATTATAAAGTACCAATAGTTAATTTGATTATTAGAAATCTAAGTAATTTCTTTCTCTTTAGACGATACTAATTCGTTGTTCGTATTTCGTATCTGATATCTCGTATGAAAATATAGACATACTAAGCCCGTTAAATTCTTCTAGGCTTCTAACTCATGTATTCTTTACTAATAAATATAATCCGGAATAGACAGGTGGGACGCATGTCCTATGAGAGGTTGGTGACTAATCGATTTTACATCTTTTGTATTTTTTAATAAATACCAACGATCAACGACTATTATACTGTATTTCCCTATACGTTCCACTCTATTCTTTACGAGATACGATTCACGAGATACAAGATACGAATTATTCTTGCTTAAATAAAGAAAAAATATTATAATATGTAAAATATTTCTTTTTACTTATCGTTCTTTTATAAAAAAAATATTCTCCGAGCTATCACACCTAAGGTGAAAACGATGGTGGATTAGCCGATAGGGAATGAGGGGAAACTCTTATTCCTCCCGTGTTTGGAAAGGAGGACTGATATTATGCGCTAAACTTGTAAACCAACACCGAACACAGTGTTGGTTTTTTTGTTGTGTGGTTTTAAATTTAATTAAAAGAAAGGAAAGAAATGTTGATGAAAGGAAATATTATTTTTAAGATAGTGTTTTTATTTGCTGTTAGCATGATATTAATTAGTTCAGTTTACGCCAGCCCTGCTCACCTAAAATTAGCCACTACTACCAGTACGGAAAATTCAGGGCTGTTGGGAGTTTTATTACCTCCTTTTGAAGAAAAATTTGGAATCAAGGTTGATGTTATCGCAGTTGGTACCGGGCAAGCTATTAAATTAGGGGAAAATGGAGATGTGGATATGATATTAGTTCATGCCCGGGCAGCAGAGGATAAATTTATCGAAGAAGGTTATGGAGTAAACAGAAGAGATGTTATGTTTAATGATTTTATTATTCTTGGACCGTCTAATGATCCGGCAGGGATTAAGGAGGAGAGGAATGTAACTTTAGCTTTAAAAAAGATTGCTGATTGTAAAGCTTATTTTGTATCCCGGGGTGATGATTCCGGAACCCATAAAAAAGAAAAGATTTTATGGCAAAATGCAAAAATATCTCCTGAGGGGGAGTGGTATATGGAAATTGGCCAGGGGATGGGAGCAACTTTACAGGTTGCCAATGAGAGACAAGCTTACGTCCTATGTGATAGAGGTACATTTTTAGCCTACAAGGATAAGATAGACATAATTATTCTTTCCGAAGGTGATCCTCTACTATTTAATCCTTATGGCATAATGGCAGTTAATCCCGCTCGTTGCCCCCACGTTAAATATATAGAAGCCATGCAACTAATTGCCTGGGTCACTTCAGGGGAAGGCCAGAAAATAATTGGAGAATATAAGAAAGAAGGAGAAATCCTTTTCCATCCTATGGCAATTGAATTAGTCGTTAGTGAATAGTGAATAGTCGTTAGTATATAGTATAGCGTGGAACGTATAGCGTATAGGATAAATCAATAAACTAAAAACGCAAAACTAAAAGCGAAAAACCATAATTCAAAATTCAAAACTTCTTCTTTTCTCTTTTTCTTCATTATACGCTTTACACTAAACGTGCGAGATACGATTCACGAGATACGAGATACTGATTTTTAACGTGATACTCGATACGCAATACGTGATACGAATTTATTACCCGAGGTGATATTTTGGATTTTATTATTGAAGGGATACAGAAGGCTTTTCAATTAATCTTTACTTTAGATAATGAAATATTTAGCATTGTCTTACTTTCATTAAGAGTATCTTTAATTGCTGTTATTTTAGCCTCATTATTGGGAGTATATTTAGGATTTTTAATGGCGGTAAAAGATTATTGGGGAAAAAGGTTTAGCATTTCTTTAGTAAATACCCTATTAGCGCTACCAACAGTAGTTATAGGACTGATTGTTTATTCTTTAATTTCTCGAAGAGGGCCACTGGGAGTCTTTGGTCTATTATATACCCCTTCAGCTATGATTATCGGACAATTCATATTGGCTGTTCCAATAATTATTGCTCTCACTCATTCGGCGGTACAGGGAATTGATAAAAGGGTTAGGAATACTGCATTAACTCTGGGAGCAACCGAAACCCAATCTGCCTGGATGGTGATTAAAGAAGCCCGTTATGCAGTGTTGGCTGCGGTAATTGCCGGATTTGGAAGAGTAATTGCCGAGGTTGGGGCTGCTATGATGTTAGGAGGAAATATAAAAGAAAGCACCCGGGTTATGACCACTGCCATCGCCTTGGAGACTGCCAAGGGAGAGTTTGGTTTTGCTATTGCCCTGGGGATTATATTATTATTTGTCGCCTTCAGTATAAATCTTTTACTCCACTATTTTCAAAGCAAGAGAGTGTAAACTTAAAATATGGATAAATTAATATTTAAAGTTAGAAATTTAAAAAAAGTTTATAATAATAAAATTGTATTAGATGTAGATAATTTGGATTTTCAAGAGGGTAAGATTTACGCTATTGTCGGCCCAAACGGGTCGGGCAAGACCACTTTACTCAATATTTTAAATTTATTAGAGAAAGCGGATGAAGGTCAAATATTTTTTCATGATCAAGAAATTACCAATAAATCAAATGAAGATATCTTGGAGATTCGAAGGAGAATGACTTTAGTAAATCAGGATCCTTTCTTATTTCATTCTACAGTCTATGACAATATTGCCTATGGATTAAAAATAAGATCGATTCCTCCTAAAGTTCAAAAAAGTAGAATTAAAAGTGCATTAAATATAGTAGGACTTTCCGGTTTTAAAGATAGAAGGGCGAATCAACTGTCGGGGGGAGAAGCTCAACGAGCGGTAATTGCCCGAGCCTTAGTAATAGAGCCGGAAGTTCTTTTTTTGGATGAGCCTACCGCAAATATAGATCAAAAGCACATAGATGTAGTGGAAAGAATTATTAAAAAAATAAAGAAAGAGATTAAAACTACTGTAATATTTACTACTCACGACCTTTCCCAGGCCTATCGTTTAGCTGATGAGGTGATTTCCCTTTTGGATGGTAAAATTATTAAACAAGTTCCGGAAAATCTTCTTCGGGGTGAAATAATAAAAGGGGGAGATGGCCTAAAATGGTTTAAAACTATGGGAAATATAAAATTTGCCATAGTCAGTGAAAAAGTTGGTCTGGCATATATTTCTATTGACCCCAGAGATATAATCCTGTCTTATGAACAGTTTCAATCCAGTGCCAGAAATTCCTTTTTAGGGAAAATAACCAAGATTATTGAGCAAAATCATTTGGTAAAATTAGAAATAGATATTGGTATTCCTTTATTGGTGATTATTACCAGAGAGTCATTTTTTAAGATGAATCTCAATCTGGGAAGCAAAGTTTATTTAACCTTTAAAGCTTCGGCAGTAAAATTATATTAATTCTAAAAAACGAGATATTTATAAAACAGTATCTATAAACAATTAATAATTAGGAGATAAACAGCGAACATGGTAAAACCCTTATTTAAAGTAAGTACCCCGAATGAGGTAATTACGACGCTAAAAGATCATTTAAGGCTAAAGGAGATAATCCGGAACAATATAGAGGAAGTCAATATTAAAATAGCCTTACATAGGTTTTTAGCAGAAGAGATAGTTGCATCCGCTAATCTGCCTGGTTTTAATCGTTCTGCTATGGATGGTTATGCCATTAGGGCAGAAGATTCTTTTGGAGCAACCGATAGTTTGCCTTCCTATTTGAAGATTGTAGGAGAAATAAAGATGGGTGTTACACCTGAATTGAAGATTAATCCTGGAGAAGCAGTAAAGATATCCACCGGAGGTATGCTCCCCGAAGGAGCAAATGCGGTGGTGATGTTAGAATATACCGAGCAAATCGATGATTCTACTATTGAAATAAGAAAATCGATTTCTCCGTGGGAAAACGTGGTCCGGGAGGATGAAGATCTAAAAACAGGAGAAATTATATTAAGAAAGGGACATAGATTACGTTCGCAGGATATAGGAGTTTTAGCCGGAATAGGAAAAATTAATGTCAAAATCTATAGAAAACCTAAAATTGCTACAATTTCAACAGGCAATGAAATAATCCCGGCGGAAGGCGAACCACGAACAGGGCAGGTAAGGGATATAAATTCTTACACCCTTGGAGCCTGTATTGAAGAGGCTGGTGGAGTCCCTGTTTATAGAGGAATTATTAAAGATGAAGTTATTCGATTGAAGCAGGAGATAAAAAAGACTATCAAAGAAGATAAAGTAGAAGTGGTGATTATTTCCGGGGGAAGCTCAGTGGGAGTAAGGGATGTTACCTTAGAAGTGCTTAACAGGTTAGGAAAGCCTGGTGTATTGATTCATGGAGTATCAGTAAAACCGGGGAAACCTACCATACTTGCCATAGCTGACAATAGGCCGATATTCGGCTTGCCCGGTCATCCGGTCTCAGCGATGATAATCTTTGACCTTTTTGTACGGCCTTTGATTCGCTGGTTACAGGGGGGAGAATACAATTATAATTCTGCCCAAGAAATAGAAGCAGAATTAACCTGCAATATGGTTTCAGATTCGGGAAGAGAAGATTATATCCGGGTATTTGTATATAAAGAGGGTGAAAAAATTTATGCCGAACCTATTCTGGGAAAATCAGGATTAATTTCTACTATGGTTCGGGCCTCTGGTTTAATAAAGATAGGATTAAATGTTGAAGGTTTAGAAAAGGGCAGCAAGGTAATAGTTAGATTGTTTTAATGTTTAACTTGACACTCCGCGTTGAATCAAATAAAACATGAGGTAACATATCTTTACTATATTAAGCTAAAAACCATATTCGTATCTCGTATCTAGTATATCGTATCTAGTGAAGTAAGAAGTGATATGTAATAGATAATGTGTGATATGTTGTAGGGGTTTGATTTATCAAACCCTTTTTGGGTCGAATAAATTCGACCCTTACAGCAAACAATATACATTATACGAAAAAAGATTTAAATTTTGAACCATAGTTTTTCGCTTTTAGTTATAAATTTTAATTTAATTTAATTAGGACATGCATTTTATTAATCCATTGCTATACGCTAAACGCTGTATGTTCTACGCTATACTATATACTAACGAATCAGGAGAGGAAAAATTGATTTGAAAAGAAATATTTATTTAAGTAAATTAACTTTAAAAGAAGCTCAGGAAAAGTTTTATAAAACTTTGTTAAAACACAAACTTGCTCAGCCTCTGAAAGGGGAATTGATTTTTACTGAAGATTCTTTAGGACGGATTACCGCAGAACCAATTTTTGCCAGGATATCCTCTCCTTACTATCAGGCAGCAGCAATGGATGGGGTAGTGGTCAGAGCGAGGGATACTTACGAAGCTTCCGAATCTTCTCCTATTACTTTAAAGATTAATCAAAACTTTCGTTTTATAAATACCGGTAATCCCATACCTTTCGGTTTTGATGCAATTATAAAGATTGAGGATATAAACCTTTTAAATAAAGTTAGCGAAGAAAAAAGCAGAGATATTTCTGGTAATATCTCTGATAATCCGGGAGTAGAAAATATTAAAGAAATTAAAATATTTTCTGCCGCTTTTCCAGGGCAGCATATCCGCAACATTGGAGAAGATGTAGTGGCTAATCAGTTAATTATTCCTGTAAATCATAAAATCCGCCCGGTAGATATCGGAGCTTTATTAGCAGGAGGAGTAAACCAACTTTTTGCCCGTAGAAAGCCCAAAGTAGCAGTTATACCTACTGGTGATGAATTGATTCTACCAGGGGAAGAAATTAGTCCTGGTAAAATTATTGAGTATAATTCCAAAATAATTAAAGGTTTGATTTATGAATGGGGAGGAGAGGCAAAAGTATACGAAATAGTGAAAGATATTCCTCAAGATTTAAAAAATGTTTTACAGAAGGCCAAACAACAAAATGATATTGTAGTGGTTATAGCCGGCTCCTCTGCTGGTTCAAAAGATTTCACTTCCGAGATTGTTAAAAGTGTAGGTGAGGTTTTAGTTCACGGAGTGGCCATTATGCCCGGAAAACCGACAATTTTAGGAATCATTGGTAATACTCCTTTTATTGGGCTTCCCGGTTACCCGGTCTCGGCGATTATCTCTGCGGAACAATTTTTGAAACCTTTAGTTTTCCATAAATTAGGGTTGATTGCAAAAAAGCGAGAAGAGATTAAAGCTTGTATGGCACATAAAGTGGTTTCCCGCTTAGGAGATGAAGAATTTCTAAGAGTAAAATTAGGAAACATAGATGGGAAAATAATGGCCTATCCTCTTTCCCGAGGAGCGGGAGTGCTTACTTCTTTGGTAGAAGCAGATGCCTTGATTCGTATTCCCTCACTTAAAGAAGGCCTGGATTTTGGAGAAGAAGTAAAAGCCGAACTTTTAGAAGATTTAAATATAATAAAGAATAATATCATTGTGACCGGGAGTCATGATTTAGTTTTAGATGTTTTAAGGAATGAGCTACAAGGAGAGTTTTCTGATTTTAATTTGGTGTCCTTTAACGTAGGAAGTATGGGAGGGTTATTAGCTTTGAAACAAAAAAGAACTCACCTTGCCACTACTCATCTATTGGATCCGGAGAGCGGAGAATATAATTTCCCCTATATAAAAAAAATGCTTCCTCGGAGAGAATTGGTAGTTATGAATCTAACATACCGGGAGCAGGGGATAATGGTAAAAAGAGGAAATCCAAAAAATATCAAGGGAATAGAAGATTTGGTTAAGAAGGATATAAAGTTTATTAATAGGCAGAAAGGTTCGGGAACCAGAGTTTTATTGGATTATCTATTAAAAAAGAAAGGCATTAATCCTTTAGATATTCAGGGTTATTCTAAGGAAGAGTACACCCATTTAATGGTAGCTTCTGACGTAGCGGAGGGTAGCGTAGATGCAGGCCTGGGGATTTTGTCTGCTGCCAAAGCCTTCCGTTTAGATTTTGTACCTGTGGTCAAAGAGAGATATGATATAATTATACCTAAAAAATACTACTCTTCTTTAAAGATTCAAAAATTACTGACTATTATTCGATCGGAAAAATTTAAGAAAAAAGTTTTGAATTTGGGAGGATATGACCTCTCTCAGAGTGGAAAGGTACTAAAAGAATGAATAAACTAATAGATAATTTTGGCAGAGAAATTTCCTACCTTCGGGTTTCTATTACTGATCGGTGTAATTATAGATGTATTTATTGCCAATCCGAAAAAGAATTTGAATTTATTCCCCATCAAGAGATTTTAAGATTTGAAGAGATAGTGGAAATTGTACAAGAGGCGGTAAACCTGGGAATAACTAAAGTTAGAATAACCGGCGGAGAACCGTTAGTTAGAGAAGGAATAGTAAATTTTATCAAACAATTAAGGAAAATAGACAGATTAGAAGATATATCTTTAACCACTAATGCTTTTTTCTTAAGTGAGTATGCCGAAAAATTAAAAGAAGCTGGACTGAATCGGGTAAATATTAGTTTAGATTCCCTGCAGGAAGAAAAATATAAAAAAATCACTCGAGGGGGAAGTTTGGGAAAAGCATTAAAAGGAATTAGTTCTGCTTTAAAGGCAGGATTATTGCCTATCAAAATTAATACTGTACTAATTAGAGGAATTAACGATGATGAAGTAGAAGATTTTGTAAGATTGACTTTAGATAGACCATTGAATATTCGTTTTATTGAATTTATGCCCTCCGGGGAAGAAGTAATAAATGAATTTGAAAGTAAATTTATTTCAGTTCAAGAAATAAAAGAGAAACTGATAAAGAAATATTTACTGGATCCTGTAAAAATTAGCACTGCAAATGGACCGGCAAAATATTACCAGATCAAAGGTGGTCAAGGTACCATAGGTTTTATTACTGCCTTGAGCCAGCATTTTTGCAAAACCTGTAATCGGATAAGGTTAACTTCTGAAGGTAAACTCAGACCTTGTTTGTTTTCTAATACGGAGGTTAATATTAAGCAGGCAATAAGGAAGTTAGCAAGAGGTAAAAGCGAAGGATTTCTAAGAAAGAAAATTATAAGGGATAAGTTAAAAGAGGCCGTTAGGCTAAAACCAGAAGGTCATAAATTAAATATAAAAAATCAAGAGAATTTATCTTTTCATATGTCCCGAATCGGAGGTTAATAAATAAAAACGGAAGGTAATCTGTAGATAGTGAATAAAAAAATAAAAGGAAGAATTTTGGCAGTATGCCAAAGCAGAGAGAAGGGAATGGTAAAAAAAGAGATAGGTTCAGGAGTATTAATAGAAAATTATGGCCTGGAAAATGATGCTCATGCTGGGAAATGGCATCGCCAAATTAGTTTGTTGGGAATAGAGAGTATCAATAAAATGAAAGGCAATGGTTTTAAGATTAAATTTGGTGATTTTGCAGAAAATTTAACTACTGAGAATATTATTTTGCCTGAATTACCTCTTGGGACAAAATTAGCAGTAGGAGAAAGCGTGTTGCTGGAAGTAACTCAAATAGGGAAAAAATGTCACCATAATTGCGAAATTAGGGAAAAAATTGGCGATTGTGTAATGCCCAGAGAAGGAATATTCGCCCGAGTCTTAAAAGGCGGCAGAGTAAAACCCGGAGATTGTATCGAGGTATTATAAAAACGATAAGCATGGATTTATTGCCTGATTGGCTAATAAAGACTGGGAATAAGAAAGATAAGTTTTTAGCAGACGTTTATTTCTTAAGCCAGGATTTTGATAACATTGAAGAATTTGTCTTTTAAAATGTTTTAAATTGGAGGTTGGTAAATAAAAAATGAAAAAACAAAAATTAACTCATTTTAATAAAGAAGGTAGAGCGCGTATGGTAGATGTAGGAGGAAAAAATGATACTCTGAGAATAGCTATCGCTGAAGGAGAAATAATAATGCAACCTTCTACCTTAAAAATGATTAAAGAAAAAGAAATTTTCAAGGGTGATGTTTTAGGAGTAGCTCAAGTTGCTGGTATTATGGCTGCCAAAAAGACTAGTGAAATTATCCCTATGTGCCATCCTCTATTATTGACCAGTATTGATATTAATTTTAAAATTGATGAAGAAAAAAACAAAATTATTATTCAATCTCAGGTAAAGACTGTAGGGAAAACTGGAGTAGAGATGGAACCTTTAACTGCCGTATCTGTTGCTGCTCTTACTATTTATGATATGTGTAAAGCAGTGGATAGAGGAATGACTATTCAAGATATACATTTAGTAGAAAAATCTGGAGGGCAAAGTGGACATTATCAGGGCAAATCAAAAATGGGAGAATAAAGATAATGGGAAGAAAACTGAAAGGTAAAATATTAGCCGTTTGTTGTGGAAAAGTTAAAAAAGAGAAAAAGATACCAATGAAAGAGGGATTAATTATTAAAGATTGGGGTTTAGAAGGTGATGCCCATGCCGGTAAATACCATAAACAGATTAGTCTTTTAGCTCTTGATAGTATGAATAAGATGCAAGACCAAGGTGTAACAGTAAATTTTGGTGAACTCTATGAGAATTTAGATGTAGAAGGGATAATTTTATATAAACTTCCTATAGGGACTAAGCTAAAGGTCGGAGAGAATGTTTTATTAGAGATAACACAAATAGGGAAGAAAGATAGCTATTTTTTGGAAATTAATGGCAAAACAGTAAGTTCTATAATGACTAAAGAAGGAGTTTTTGCTCGCGTTTTAGAGGGCGGAAAAGTAAAAGCCGGTGATGAAATTGAGGTGGTTTCCGAATGATTAAAGTAGGAATTTTAACCATAAGTGATAAAGGCTCGCAAGGAGAGAGAGAAGATCTAAGTGGGAAAGTAATTAAAGAAGTAGCCAAGAAGATTAATGGGGAAGTTAAATATTATAAAATTATCCCCGATGAAAAGGATATTATTCAAGAAGAGTTGATAAAGACAGTTGATGAATTACATCTCGATTTAATCTTAACTACCGGAGGAACGGGTTTAGCCAAAAGAGATGTTACTCCTGATGCTACCTTAGAAGTAATAGAAAAAGAAGTTCCGGGGATTAGTGAAATTATAAGGAGCGAAAGTTTTAAGAAGACCGACCGAGCGATATTATCTCGAGGGGTGGCAGGGATTAGAAAAGAAAGTTTGATTATAAATTTACCCGGCAGCCCTAAAGGAGTAAGAGAATCCTTAGAAACAATATTAGAGGCGTTACCGCACGGTATAGAGATTCTAAAAGGTCAAGCTACTGAGTGCGGAAGAAATGATGAAGAAATTAGGTGAAAATTAATGAAAGTTATATTTTTAGGTACCAGTTCGGGCATGCCTACTTTGAAACGTAATGTATCTTCTATTGCTCTTGTTTTTACTAATAAAAATAAACTATGGTTATGGGATTGCGGAGAAGGCACTCAGCAGCAGATTCAGAAAACATCTCTAAAGGTATCTAAATTAGAGAAGATATTTATTTCTCATTTACACGGGGATCATCTATTTGGACTCCCTGGTCTATTAGCTTCCCGGGGTTTAAGGGGCGGAAAAAATCAGCAAAAAGTTCAAATATTTGGACCCGAAGGACTTGATAAATATTTAAAAGAAACCCTAAATATAACCAAAACCTATATCCCTTATGAAATTGAGATAAAAATTATTCCACCAAATTTATCAGCAGGAGTCATCTGGGAAGATGAGGAGTATATAGCTCGATACACAGAAGTGAATCATAATATTAAAGCTTATGCTTATTCTGTCGAAGAAAAAAAAGATAGGAGTCATTTTTTAGTAGATAAAGCCCGCCGATTGAATATCCCTCCTGGTCCAATTTATCGTACCCTAAAAGAGGGTGAAACAGTTGAATTGCCCAATGGAAGAATCTTTCAGGGTAAGGATTTTGTAAGCGAAATTAGAAAAGGGAGGAAGGTAGTCTTTTGTGGTGATACTGCCTATTGTGAAAATTTATTGCATCTGGCTAAAGGTGCCGATCTTCTAATTCATGAAACAACTTTTTCCCAACAGGAAGAAGACCTGGCTAAAAGGAATTTTCATTCGACTACCACAATAGCTGCCAGGGTTGCTAAAGAAGCTCAGGTTAAACAATTGATACTAACTCACATTAGTCCACGATATAACTCAAATACTAATAAGTCGGCAATAACCGAGAGCGATTTACTTGTTGAGGCCCAGAGCGTATTTCCCGAAACTATTTTAGCAGAGGATTTTATGGAATACGAGATATAAGGGTTATTGAGGGACTATAAAAAAGTTGTTAAAAAACTTGAAATTTATCTTTTTTTAAGGTATGCTTTTAATGCTGTAAATAATTTTTCTTTTAATAAGAAGAATTATCTGATAAAATAATTAAGAAATTCTTGTTCGATAATTAGAAAGAAAATAAAAATTAAAGTAGTGTTGAATTTAAACTTAATTACTTAATAATTTTTAAAATCGGTAATTATAATAGAAGGAGGAAAATGTAAAATGAAGGCTATAGTTGATAAAGATTTGTGTACCGGGTGTGGATTATGTGAAGATACCTGTCCTGAAGTATTTGAAATAAAGGATGATGTAGCGGTAGTAAAGGTTAACAAGGTACCAGATGATTTGATTGAATCATGCAAAGAGGCTGCCGATGGTTGTCCGGTGGAAGCCATAACTTGCGAGTAAGATAAGAAAAGGAAAATAAAAAATATAAATAAAAAGGAGCAGATTAACTAATCTGCTCCTTTTTATTTTACCGTTCGATTCATCGAACCCGCAATGAAAACGGGTCGGATAAATCCGCTTCCTGCTTTAAAAGCAATACCTTATACGAAAAAAGTTAAGAATTTTGAACTAACGACTAAAGACTATGAAGAGTATGTAAGAGAGTAGCTAACATTTTGGCTGATTCTATACGCTATTTCTTATCATCACCGAATCGGGAAACCATTCGTGGTTGGTCATGATTATTCATAAAAAGGCTTCAATTTCCATTCTTTTGGCTTTCATTTATTTATTGGGTCATGTTCAATTTCCATCACTTCCAAATGAAAGACCATATTAAGTTCATGTCTATCCCGATTAACATATTTGGTTGCGATTTTGAGGGGGAGTTCCGGGAGTTTCTCCTACAGTCATAATGTCATATTTCGAAAGTACTTTTTTGTTCATAATATCCTGATAATTACTGATATCATAACCATTATCATCATTGGGAGATTTATAGACCGGCATTACCGGATAGCATTTATCCCCAAGTCTTCTAAATAATCCAATTTTTAAATAATTCCCGGTAGGTCTCCGATGCCATCTCCATTACTATCCTTAAAACTTCCAGGATAGATTTAATACATTACCGCTTCTTTCCACCACTTTTGTTCCATTTTATACTCCTGCCTCTTCTAAAAAATTGGCGAATTATATAGAATGAATTTTAGTCTTATAAAAAACATTATAGAGCATTGTTTAAAGTTTTTAAAATTAAATCAGAAAAAATGTGGTTTTCTGTAGTGCCCATCTAACTAAGTAAAACATAATTAACTAAAAGGGCATAGAGAGGTGTTAGCTTTAGGGAGATTACTAAGGAGAAAGTGCGTAGGTTAGTGTAAACTTTAGTGGGGAGAAAGTTGACAAAAATGGTCATAAATAATATAATTTCTTAGTAAAGTTAGTTTAATGATGGGAATTATTCGTAAATTTACCATTTAATGTTAATTATCTAGTTAAGTTAGTCGTTATATGTATATGATGGTCATCGCCCTGATTTATTAGAGCGCGGCAATCTCTCTTTATTAAGTTAAAAACTTAAAACTACAAGCGAAAAACCATAATTCAAAACTCGTGTTTTATGTTATTTCCATAAATCTAATATAGGGGTAGAATTTATTCGACCCGAAGGGGTTTGATAAATCAAGCCCCTACAACATATTACATATTACTTATTACTTCACGAGATACGAGATGCTAGATATGAGATACGAATTTAGTTTTGCGCTTTTCACTTTTCGTTTTATTACTAAATACTATTCACTAAATACTAACGACTACTTATATGGGTAACTAACTAACCATTATTTAAAAAGGAGAAAGACCAATGAAATTATCTACACGGGGGCGGTACGCGCTTCGGGCTATGATAGATTTAGCTCAAATTCAATATAATAATTTAAAGCCGATTTCTTTAAGAGATATTTCTTTAAGGCAAGAGATTTCTTTGCAATATTTGGAACAGTTGTTTAATAAGTTGAAGAAAGCAAATTTAGTAAAGAGTACCAGGGGAGCAGGTGGAGGGTATTTATTGGCCAAAGAAGCAGAGAAAATCAATGCCGGCGATATAATTAGAGCAGTTGAGGGGCCGATAGTGTTAGTTGATTGTATTTTAATTGGTAAAAAAATTAATAAGAATAGCCCAAAGAAATGTAAAAAAATAGAAGATTGTGCCATCAGGGAGTTATTAGAGGAGGTAACCCAACAGATAAACAAAATCTTAGATGCTGCTTCTTTGAAAGATTTATGTAAAATAGCCCAAAGAATAAAAGAAGGACAAAAATATGAAAGATAAGATAAAAGCGGTAGCTTTGTTCTCCGGAGGTTTAGATAGTATTTTAGCGGTAAAACTTATCCGGGAACAGGGGATAGAAGTAAAAGGGATTAATTTTAAGACTCCTTTCTTTGGTTTGAATGAAGCCTTCGCAATAGCAAAGGATCTAAATATAAATTTAGAGATAATAGATATTACCGAAGAGCTTCTAAAGATTTTAAAAAAACCCAAGTATGGGTTGGGAAAGAATATGAATCCCTGTATAGACTGTCATGCCCTTATGTTCAAAAAGGCGGGAGAATATATGAACAAGATAGGAGCTTCTTTTATTTTAAGTGGTGAAGTTTTAGGAGAAAGGCCGATGTCTCAGAACAGAAATAGCTTAAACATAATTGAAAGAGAATCAGGGTTTAAAGGCAGAATTCTTCGTCCATTATCTGCCTTATTATTAGCGGAGACTATTCCCGAAAAAGAGGGGTTGGTGGACAGAAATAAATTGTTGGATATTTCTGGCCGCTCGAGAAAAAGACAGATGGAGTTAGCTGCTAAGATGGGGATAAAGGATTATCCTTCACCGGCTGGAGGTTGCAAATTAACTGAGCCGGCTTTTTCTAAAAGATTAAGAGATTTATTTTTTACTCAGGAAAGTTTTTCTATAGAAGAGATAGAACTGCTAAAATTAGGCCGACACTTCAGACTAAGCAAAGATATCAAATTGGTAGTAGGAAGAAATAAAGAAGAAAATGAGCAACTACAAAATTTTTTTCAAGAGGGAGATTTTCTTTTTAAAGCTAAAAATTTAAAAGGCCCGGTTTCTTTGTTAAAAAGAGGGTTTAAAATAAATAACGAACTGATCGATAATGGCACGTTCTGGATTTTACCAAAGAATTTAAAAATATAGTTATAGACTATTTCTGCCAAGAATATCTCACAGGCCGAACCCCCAATCCTTGTGTAGTCTGTAATCTGAAAATAAAATTCGGATTATTATTGGAGAAAGCAAAATCTTTAGGAGCAGATTATCTTGCTACCGGCCATTATGCTATCAATGAATATGACCAGAAGAACAGGAAATTTTTACTTAAGAGAGGAGTAGATGAAAACAAAGACCAATCTTATTTTCTTTATAGATTAAACCGGAATATTTTACCTTATGTTTTATTTCCCTTGGGCAAATTTAAGAAAAGTCAGACCAGAGAATTAGCAAAAAAATATGGATTAAAAAATTATAAAGAAAAAGAGAGTCAGGAAATATGTTTTATCCGGGATGATAATTATAGAAAGTTTTTATATCAACATATTCAAGATACTATCAAACCTGGCAAGTTTATAGATAAAGAAGCAAAAATATTAGGAGAGCATCAAGGTATTCCTTTTTATACTATTGGCCAGAGAAAAGGATTGGGAGTATCCTTGAATAAGCGTAGGTATGTAATTGAAATAAATCCCCGCCAAAATACCATTACTCTGGGCGATGATAAAGATCTTTATAAGGATAAATTATCAGCAAAGGACTTAAATTTTATTTCCGGCGATAAAATTTCAGATTCTATAAAGGCAGAGGTAAAGATAAGATATAATAGTAAAAAATCTTCGGCAATTATTTCTCCTTATGGTGAAGGATAGTAATTCGTATTGCATATTGCGTATCGAGTATAGCGTTAAGAAAAGCAGATTCGAGAGTAGTATACTGTATGTAAAACACAAGAAGACACAGCACGCCGTAGATCTACTCTATCCTTGTATTAATTCCTTAACTAGCTAACTAGACACTAGATATAAATTTAGTTTTGCGCTTTTAGCTTTACACCTTGAGTAATATACCACTGTTTCTCTTTTCAAACTCGTAACTTCTCACCAATTACTCATTACTCATCACCGTAACCTCTACGATTTACACTAAACGCTCCACGCTACCCTTCAAGAGATACGAATAAAAAATTTGCTATTGTAAAAAAATTATGCTATATTACGTGTATACAAAAATGTATACAGGAGATTTTAAGGATGGA
>NBMG01000074.1 GCA_002084865.1 Candidatus Atribacteria bacterium 4572_76 | reverse complement strand
ACGACATACCTAAAAAAAATCCTCTTTTTTTTTAAAAATAATTTAAAAAAAGTTAATTTTGTCACAATTTTGTTTAAAAATACTACAAAGAAATAAAATATAAAGTTTATTTTAACTAAAATAATACTTACGATTTAGATCTAAGTAGCAGCTATTGAATCTCTAAGCTTTAGTTCTAGTGATGAAGAGACAAACTTACTTCCTTAATAAACTCAAAATCTTTAAAAAATAAAAAAATTAATCATTTAATACTCTTTTAATACGTGGGTCAGTAAAAATATCACTGGCATCATCACTGGGAGAAGAAAATTCTGAAATAACTGCTCCCTCCTCTCCTCCCTGAAACCAATGGAGAGTATTTTTATTTATGGTATATTGATCCCCGGGCAATAGGATGATTTCATGATATACCGAGTAATATTTTTCATCTCCTGCGGGAGGATGAGTCTTAGGATTTTCGCTTTTCTCTCCTTCTATATAAAGATATACTTTACCATATCTACAACGAAAGGTTTCCCTTTTTCCCTCTATACCATCATGGTCGGGATGGCGATGTTCGGGACAAGTTTGATCAGGAAATAAAACCATTTCTTTCGCACAATACCTCGAGTTGTTTACATATACTACTAAAACAATTCCGGTTCTTTCAAAATCATTTAAACCAAGGTCGGTAATTTCCATATTTCCTTTCTCTTGCGAAGAAAGAACAATACCTGCTTTTTGAAAGTATTCAAGAGCTCTTATTCTTATTCTTTCTTTTTCTTCTTTTCTCATTTTTTCCCCTTCCTTATTCTCATTTACTTTTAAAATTAAAAAATAATCATCTGCTCTGATCTTCAGGCCCTCTCCAAATCTTATATTGATAATCATATTTCCAATTGTCCATCGGGATAGAGAGTGATAAACGTTCCCACCCAGAGTTTATCCTACTTATCACTTCAGGTAAAGGTCGAATCCCTCCAGTAGCATCAACCGCTTCTACACAACAGGCGCCAACAGCGGTAGCTAAGGTAATAGACTTTTCCGGTTCCCTTCCATCTAAAAGTTGTGATAAAAATCCAGCAATAGTAGCATCCCCGGTTCCGGTAGTCCCTTTAACTTCCGTAGCAAAACAAGGAGATAAAAGCTGACGATAATTCCACTGGCTGGGGTTAATTATCCTCGATACATTACTTTTTTCTATCTTATGTGTCCTTAAATATAGACCTTGGTTTCCCAACTTTATTACCACCACACTCGTACCATAATCAGTTAGTTGTTCGCTCAATTGATTTAACAATTTTAGGTCAAATCTATATCTATTTTTAATTATTTTATTATACTTCTCCGGTCTTAACATGAATAACAACTCATCGATACTAGGCATAAAAATATCTACTATAGGTAAAACGTTTTTAAAGAATTTGTACCAATCTATTTTACCGGCAGGAGATTCAGGGTCCGGCATAGCCATATCCAAACTGGTAATTATATTCATCTTTCTAACTCTTCGAAAGATCTTTACCAGTTCTTCTCCCGCGTTCTCATAAAATTTCTTCATTAAAGGAGGATATCCAAAATGGAATATGCGGCCACTTTTTATTTTTTCATAAGGAATATCATTCGCATTAAAGGTATGATTAGGTCCGGGATAATGTAAAAAAACCCGATCAGTATCTGGCGGGTTTAACACAATAGTATAAGAGGAAATCTCATCTTTGCTAATAATCATATTTTCTACCAGAGCTTTACCTTCTTTCTGTAAAATCTCTAAAATAACCTTTCCAAAGGAATCTGACCCGATTTTTCCCAACAAAGTTGTGCCAATTCCCAATTTTTTAAGAGTTATTCCCGTATTAGCTACGGCTCCCCCGGTCGATAATTTTAATCCTGACATTTCTAGAATATGTCCCGGAATAATCGTCTTAATACTCCCAATCCTCCAATCCGGAATAATATCTAAACAGATATGACCGGCAACAATTATATCCATAAAATTCTCCCATTTAAAAAATATAAAATATTTTTGTTAATTTAAATTCCTTTTGTTATTTCTTTTATAACTTTTGCTTCTTTCTCCTGATGACTGGATAAATGACAAACACTTTTTAATATACTTTCTAATCCCCTTGGATATTCTCGCTCAAAAAATATTTTATCCGGGGGATACATTTCCCCTTTCTCGTCTTTTGCTTTAAATTCTAAAGCAGCATAAAATGCTCTTTTGATCTTATTATAGGGGGTGCCTTGTTTTTGTGCCAAAAGCATTGGTCCTACTAATCTTTCATCTTTATCTAACTTACGATACAAATCTCTACCTACTCGAAAAATAGTATCTCCTAATGATTTATTTTGAAATCTAAAAAGTAGATCATCAATATGGTTTTGTAAATCTTGTAGAGTAAGGTCCTTGGGATATGCCCTATTCAAAGCCACTGCTGATTGCTTCATACATTCCCGAACAGTCTTATAAATTCCCGGTACTTCTAATGCTTCATATATAAAAGTCATTTCTGAGTCATATTGATACCCAAAATAAGCTGACGCAGAATGACCAAGATTATGGATGAAAAGTTTTCTATCTACATAGGCTTTGATATTTTCAACAGCCCAGAGATCTCTAACCTGAGGAAGGGGATTCTTAAACCCTTTTTTATCTACAATAAGAGTATTATAAGGCTCGGCATATATCCACACCAAATCCCTTTTTTTATCCTCCTCTTTCATGAGAGGAACCATCTTCCCTATACTTGATTCTATTAATCCAACCAATTCATCAAAGGGATACTCTTGTTAATATCCGCATCCACTATTTCCCGAATAACTGCCTCTTTATCAAAACTATCTATAGCCCTTATATTTTCTATTAAAATAATTTCATCGGGAAGCTTATTCCTCTTTATTACTAATTTATATACTCTTTTTTTATTGAGTTCCTTTATTAATTCTTTATTAATATCAACAAAAACAACTTCATATCCCGAGCGGGAAAATAGCTGACCGATAAATGATCTCCCAATATTCCCTGCCCCAAATTGAATCATCTTTTTTTTGTTCATCATTCTCTTCCATGGCTCTATATAAAATATTTTCTTACATTATTATATGAAAAATTGAGACCTCAACCAAAAATTATTTTTTAGATACATTTCTTTTTATACTATTTTATTATTCTACAATATATCTAAAAATCCTTCTTTTTATAAATAAAAAATAAATAAGCCCTTTAGCAAATGCCAAAGGGCTGGAAATTGTCTGGCTCCCCGGGTAGGATTTGAACTTTCAACCTCCGGTTAACAGCCGGATGCTCCACCGTTGAGCTACCGAGCAAGGGCACAAGCAATTATACCCAAAAACTCATCCGAGTCATAACTTTTTAAAATTCAGTCTTTCAATTGCTCCTTAATTGCTGCATAAATGACAAATCTAACATAAATGGAATTATTTTTATTAATTTAGATTTAACTTCCTTAATTTCGATGAATCTTCTAAGTCTTCTGGTTTTTATCTTTTTTCCTCAATGGCTTCTATATAATCCCCGGGTAATGAACCTACAATTAAACCAACTACTTCATCAGCGTTAGTCTTTTTTGTAATCCTTTCGGCTACTTTCTTGCCCCGTCGCATAATTAACAGTCTTGTAGCAACGGAAAATACATCATGCATCTGATGACTGATAATAATAATAGAAACTCCCTGAGAACTTAAAGTATTTACCAAATTTAATACTTTTTTCTGTTCTGCCACTCCCAAAGCTGCGGTAGGCTCATCCATAATTAACAACTTTGCATTCCAATAAATAGAGCGAGATATAGCTACAGCCTGTCGTTCTCCTCCAGAGAGTGTACTGATCTTATTTTTCAAAGAAGGAATGTTAATATCTAAGCGATTTAACACTTTTTTAGATTCTTTTAGCATATAATCGTGATCTAAAATGTCAATGAAATTCAAAAATTTCTTTAATTTTTCTCGACCTAAAAAGACATTAGAATAAACGTTCATATTTTCAGCCAAAGCTAAATCCTGATAGATAGTTTCTATCCCGATTTTCAATGCTTCCATTGGGTTACTGATTTTTATCCTGCGTCCTTCAAAAAATATCTGACCTGCATCTGCTTGATATACCCCAGAGATTACTTTGATCAAAGTTGATTTGCCTGCTCCATTATCACCTAAAATGCCAACAACTTCCCCAGGATAAATTTGCATATCGAGATTATCAACTGCTGTTAAACCACCAAACCTCTTGGTAATATTCTTCACTTCTAATATGGGTTCCATCATACCCTCCCTTATCCAATTTCCTCTTCTTTATGTATTAATTCGGGTGAAAACTGATCGACTAATACAGCAAAGATAAGTATACAACCAACAGCTATATGCAAATTATAAGTAGGAATACTTAAGTTTACCAAACCTATCTCTAATACACCAATAATTAGAGCACCGATAACTGTGCCCATTATTGTACCTTTGCCACCACTTAAACTGGCTCCACCAATAACCACCGCCACCACGGCATCCAGTAAACGGGCACTACCGGCAGGAGCCCTGCCGGTGATAAATCGCAATACATACATAACTCCGGCAAGAGAGGCAAAAAATGAAGATATCATATAAACCTTAATTAAATGGGCTTTTACATTAACTCCTGCTCTTTCTGCTGCATTAATATTTCCACCTATGGCATAGGTATGTTGACCAAATTTAGTTTTAGCCAGAATAAAAGCAAAAATACCAATAAAAATAAAAGTAATAATTGTTACATTAGGAACAATCGATACTAAATGTTTTAATTCTTCTCTGCTCAGGTTTTCTGGCCAACTCAGAAAACTAAAAAGTTTTCCCGGTAACCAGTAAAATAAATAACCATGACCTAGTGACCCTAAAGAAGTAGGCAAACCATGGATTGGCACATTATTACAGATAATCTCGGCAAATCCATAAGCAATACCATACATACCAAAAGTTGCAATAAAGGGGGGTACTCTTAATTTTGCCACTAAAAATCCATTAATAAAACCCGGAATGAGTCCTAACAAAAGAGCAGCTAATATACCAATCATTATTGCTACAGGTTGAGAAAACCCTGCTGTCCATAAATCAACCATCACTTTTGCGCTTACTACCGAACTAAACCCAACCATAAACCCAATAGATAAGTCAATACCCCCGGTAATAATAACAAAAGTTTCTCCCGTAGCCAATAAAAGCACAGTAGTCGAAGCTACCAAAATATTTTGTAAATTCTTTAAACTAAAATAATTCGTCCCGACAATACTAAAAAATACAATTTCCCCAACTAGAAAGATTAAGATCCATCTTCTGAGTATATTAATTCCTATTTCTCTTGTTTTATTATAATTAATCATTCTCTATACACCAACTCCGGAAAGAACTGATCAATCAAAATAGCAATAATTAAGATACAACCGGTGGCGATATATCGATAAAAAATAGGTAATCCCATCATCATCAAACCATTATTCAAGGTCCCAATTAATAATACACCGATGAGAGTACCCCAGATTGTTCCTTTGCCGCCGGTAAGACTTGCTCCGCCTATAACTACCGCTGCAATTGCAAAAAGTTCATAGCTGGAAGTATATTGGGTGTGCACACCCATATTCAATTTAAAAACTAATAATACCCCAGCTGCTGCTGCAAAAAAAGAAGAAATAATATAAATTTTAATCAAATGTAAGGGAACATTAATACCTGCCCTTATTGCTGCATCAACTTTTCCACCAATAGCATAGGTATGCTGGCCGAACCTGGTGCGAGATAGAATAAAAGCAAATATAACCAAAATAAAGGTTATTAATAAAATAGAGATGGGAATAATTTTTACTAAACTTAAAATATCCCCTCTCTCGGTCAGCTCAGGTTTCATCAAAAAGGAATAGCCCTTCTTGGGAGAAAAATAAGCCAGGTAGGCATTACCAATGTCTCGTACCTGCAAAGGTAAAAAACCAATTGGAAATCCCTCGCAAAACCGCCAGGCTAAACCATTGGCAATTCCCCACATACCTAAAGTTGCAATAAAGGGAGGTACCCTTAATTTAGCCACAAAAAAACCATTAATAAACCCAGGAATAAGTCCTAATAAAAGTCCGACAAGTGAACCTGTCATTATGGAAATAATCGAGGAGTAACCAGCTGCATTTAAATCTCGCATAATAATAGAAGAGCTAATGCAGACAAAACCCATAACAAAACCTATAGAAAGGTCAATACCTCCGCTAATAATCACAAAAGTTTCTCCAGCGGCTAATAAAAGTAGAGAGCTGACTCCTAATAAAATATTATTAAAATTGTTAAGACTAAAGAAGTTTTTTCCTAAAAAACTGAACAAAATTAACATGAATATAAGAAAAATGAGTGCCCAATTTCTACCCACCAAGAGTATCGTTCTATTTCTGCTAAGTTTTTCAAAATCGATAAAAAAATCATTATTTGACTTAGCCATAAAAATTTCCTTTTATATTAGATAGAATATACGACAGGGAGTATTTTACCCCCTGTCGTATATGTTAAGTCTAAAAACTTTCGATCTTTAAAAAATTATTTGTAAATATACTTCTGTGCTTCCGGATCGTTAACATTCTCTTGAGTGAAAACAAAGAAACCCGGAATTACTTTCTTGGGAATTTCTGCTCCTTTGGTAAGGTGTTTGACACCCCATTCTACACATAAAGCTCCCATCTCTGCAGGCATCTGGGCTAAAATTAAATCCACCTCACCTCTTTTTAAAGCTTCGATTAAGATTTCCGTTGCATCCCAAGTTGCAATTTTAACCGCACCTTCTAATCCAGCAGTAACCACAGCCTGATAAGCCCCTTGAGCACTAAACACATTAACCTGGGCAACAGCCGTTTCCTGAACATCAAGGCAATATTCTACTCCTACCAACTCCATATCGGGGAACATTTTTATTCCAGCTCGGAAACCCAATTCTCTACCCATTACACTGGATACATCCGGGTTCGTATTTTCTAAAAATACTTTCCCCTTTCCACCTAGCAGAAGAGCTAATTGACCGGCAACTACCTGACCACCCAGAAAGTTATCTGTCCCTATATAAGCAAGAGGGAAATTATAATTACTGGGTTTAGTATAATCTCCATCACCAAGATAGGTATCAACTGTAATAACTGGAATACCGCT
>NBMG01000073.1 GCA_002084865.1 Candidatus Atribacteria bacterium 4572_76 | reverse complement strand
GGGGCTTCTACTTTAATCCGGCGAGTAATTTCCCCAACTTTTTTTAAATATTTTTTAGGAATAGGCACGGAAGTTTTCACGCTTACCAAAGAGAAATCTCCGTTTTCCACTAAAACAGAACCGGTAAACACTCTTAAAGGATTAGTAATTTCGTTTTCCACGTAGCCTTTTCCTTTAGGACATTCATCACCTTTAATCTTTTTAATATTGGTTCCTTCATATTCTACTTTTATTCGACAACCATTAGGACAGATTATACAGATAAATTCTCTCTCCATTATTAAACCAACCTCACCTTTAACCTCTTTATATCTTCTAATTCTGAAGAGAATAATTTTACTCTTACCATCTCTGCCGGGTTTATCCGCCTTAGGAATTTCTTCTTGATTACTTTTTTACCCTCTTCAAATATTAAAATCTTCTTTTCTCCCGGTTGATTAACTCGAAAAGAGAAGATAGTATCTTTAATCCTGCACAAATTTTGAGGGACTACATATCTTAAACATTATCTACGATATCGTGTACCTGCAGGACATTTCCACAGGCAAAGACACCCGGAACGCTGGTCTGACCCCTCTCATCTACTTGCGGTCCTCCGGTTATATTATCTATAACGATACCTGCTTCACGAGAAAGTTCATTCTCCGGAATTAAACCTACCGAGAGGAGTAGAGTATCACAGGGTATCTTTCTCTTGCTTCCCGGGATAATTCCTCCTCTTTTACCTAATTGAGCAATAGTAACCCCGGATAATCGATCATTCCCCTCTATGTCCACCACAGTATGACTTAACAAAAGGGGTATATCAAAATCATACAGACATTGGTTAATATTTCGGGGAAGACCGCTACTATAGGGGAGTTTCTCTGCTACCATTATTACTTCCGCCCCTTCCAGGGTTAGGCGGCGGGCCATAATCAGACCGATATCCCCTGAGCCCAAGACTACTATTTTTTCTCCTACCATATAGTCCTTCAGATTAATCAGTTCTTGGGCTACTCCAGCAGCATAGATACCGGATGGGCGGGTTCCTGGTATATTTATCACTGCTACTTCTTTTTGAGGAGTTAGGCTAACTACCATACTATTTAGTAAGAAAGGGATTTTTTTATTCACTACCCTATCAATATATCTTTGAGCATATTCCGGACCGGCCAGGGAAGTATGAAATTTTTCCAATCCAAATCCATCATGAATACACTGTTGTAATATGCCCCCTAAATAGTCTCCTCGTTCGATAATCAGAAGATCCTCTATTCCTTTTTGCTTACAGGCAACTGCTGCGGCTAAACCGGCAGCTCCTCCGCCAATGATAATAACTTCTTTTTCTTGCATAGTTCATTTTCCTTATTGCTTCTATATCCGGTTAATAGATAAGAATTATCTCCTTTTAAAAGAATTTCCTGAGGATTAAGGTTAAAATATTCTCTTAATATCTCGATAATTCTAGGCAAACAATATCCTCCCTGACATCTACCCATCATGGCTCTGGTACGATACTTAATAGAAATTAGACTTCTTGCCCCCAAAGGATTATTAGTTGCGGATTAGGACTTAATCTTTCTTTTTTATTGATAATCTCCACTACTCTTTTGGCGATAGGCTGGGCAGCAGTCAATCCCGGGGATTCAATGCCGATCAGGTTGATAAAATTCTTCACCGTATCACTTTCCTCTATTACAAAATCCCAAAATCCGCCTTCGGAAGATGGAGCCTGCTTGGCTCGGAGGCCGGAATAACTGCGGATGATATATCCGGGAGAAATTAATGGTAAGAATTTACGAGCCTCAGCAGAGAGCATTTTCATTACTGGGGAAGTTGTAGAAAAATTATTTTTTATTTTAATATATTCATTGCTTGGACCTATCAGGATATTACCATCAATAGTGGGAGTAAGATGAATTCCCAATCCACTTGCTCCTGCTTTTGGTACTGGATAGATTAAACGATTAATAATCCAGGAGGCATTTTTATCTAAAACATAATATTCCCCCCGACAAGGGTAAATTCGATATTTATCTTTTGACACCATATGAGCTACTCTATCAGAGTAGAGACCTGCACTATTAATTACGTAAGAAGAGATAAATTCACCCTGATTGGTATTGATTCTAAAATCAGAATTTCTTAACTTAGCTATACTTTTTACTTCGGTATTTAAAAAGAAACAAACGCCATTACGAAGAGCATTTTCTGCTAAAGCGATAGTTAATAGATATGGAGAGGTAATAGCAGTTTCCGGAGAATAGAGGGCAGCTATACCCTTAACATTGGGCTCTAATCTTTTTAACTCAGTAGAATTAATGATTTGTAAGCCTTCTACTTTGTTCTTTTCTCCCTGGGCTTTTAATTTTTTTAATTCCCTGATCTCTCCTTTCTTTTGGGCGACTACTACTTTTCCTATTTTCTTATAAGGAACATCAAGTTCTTGACAAAGTTTAGCAAAAGACTTATTTCCTTTTACGCAAAGTTGAGCCCTTAAGGTTCCTGGTTTGTAATTAAAACCAGCGTGAACTACCCCACTATTTCGGCAGCTTATTCCCCAACCAACATCAGCTTCTTTTTCTAGTAGAGCAATGCTAAGTTTATAACGAGATAATTCCCGGGCAATTGCACACCCCACTACTCCACCACCGATTACAACTACATCATAATGATTATTTACTGCTTTCATTTTATTTTCCCTTTTAGATATAAAATATATAAATCCATTATTTTAAAAGTGAATTAGAAGTACTATTCCAGGAATTAACTTCTATAAGTGAAGATTCTTTAGCTCTTTCTAAATGTTGAAGCAAAGCTTTAATAATGAGCTTTTCATCATTCTTTTTTAAAGCTTCTATGATGGCTAGATGTTCTTTTACCGAGCCGGCAAAAGTAATTCTTTTAAGAGAGATATTGCGTAACCAATGGATCTGTTCCTGTAAGTTAGCCAGCAATTCAATAAGTTTTTTATTCCCGCAATTTTGACTAAGAAGATCGTGAAATTTTTTATCCAGAGCTAAATACTGAATACAGCTTTCAGCATTTACAGGTTTATCTATAAATTTTTTAAAACTTTCTCCTACTTTTTCCAATTGCTCTATAGATATCTTCCCGATAGACTTTTTTACCGCTAATGATTCCAGAGTTTCTCTAATTTCAAGATAAATAGTTTCCTAAATCTTCAAAATATTCTTTCATATTTCTCCTTTTCTTCAAAGATTTAACCATTCCTAATTGTATTTTAATTTGTAGATTGTATATTGTCAACAATATTTTGGTATATTTTCGTATCTCCTATATCGCATTGCATAGAGGGGTAGAGAGAAAGAGAAATAGCCAGAAAAAAAGATAAAGAATAAAAACTTGGAACTATATAGTATGGTTAATTCCCGAAAAGCTAAAAATATTTAAAAGCAAAATATATATACAGTGTATCGTAAATAATTTTAGATTTGTTGGTTATAATTATAACAATATTGCGAGGGCACAATGGATTGTGTCCTCGCAATATTGTTACCTATTTTTTCTGTGGGCACGATGCATCGTGCCCTTGTATCTATATTATATTTTAGGTTGTAATCATAGTATAGCTAATAAATATAATTTAAAATCATTTAATATTTACTTCTTTGAGTTTTCTAACTACCTCATCACCTACTTCAATAGTAGAAGAATCTCCTCCTAAATCATGGGATCTTACTTTTCCTTCGCTTAACACCTTTTCTAACGCATCCTCAATGGCTTGAGCAATTTTTGCTTCTCCTAAACAGTCCAACATCATAGCACCGGCCAGTATGGTAGCAATTGGATTAGCTATAGATTTACCTTTATATTTGGGAGCAGAACCATGTATGGGCTCGAACATTGAAATACCTTCGGGGTTTATATTTCCTCCGGCAGCAATGCCCAATCCACCCTGAATCATCGCTCCCAAATCAGTAATAATATCCCCGAACATATTAGGAGTAACTACCACTTTAAACCATTCAGGTTTTCTTACAAACCACATGGTAATAGCATCTACAAAGGTAAATTCAGTTTCAATATCAGGATATTGAATGGATATTTCTTTGAAAACATCTCGCCATAATCCATAGATATTAGTCAAAACATTGGCCTTGTCTACTGAAGTTACTCGATTCATTCCTTTTTTCTTGGCTAACTCAAAGGCATATTTCATTACCCTTTGAGTTCCTGATTTACTAATTAAACCGATTTGATAGGCTATTTCTTCTTCTTGTTCTAAATTAAAACTTACTTTAATTTTAGTTTTATACAATTTTCTTAATACTTCTAAATTATCTTGGTGAGTTTTCGCCTTAAATCTCCCTCCGATTCCTACGTAAAAATCTTCAGTATTTTCTCTAACTACATAAAAATTAATGTCTTCCGGGTTTTTATCTTTCAAAGGGCAAGGAACCCCTTTATACAATCTGATGGGACGCAGATTAATGTACTGGTCGAAATAAAATCTGGCTTTTAGTAGTATTTCTTTTTCTAAGATGCCCGGTTTTACCCGGGGGTCACCGACGGCTCCCAGATAGATAGCATCCATATCTTCAATCTCTTTTAAGGCACTATCGGGTAATAATTCCCCGGTCTTTAGGTAATGTTCGGCTCCAAAGGGATATTCGTTCCATTTAATTTCTATTCCAAATTTATAAGAAGCTGCTTCTATTACCTTCTTGCCTTCTCTGATTATTTCAGCACCTATTCCATCACCAGGAATTAAAGCTATGTTATACATTTATTTTCCTCCTTTTTACTTCTTCTTTGACGTATTCTCTTAACCCACCTAAAGCAATAATATTTTGAATAAAGGGCGATAAGGGATTAGTTTTATAAACTTTATCCTCACTTATATTTTTTATTACTCCCTGTACGGTTTCTACCTCTAATATATCCCCTGGTGAACATTGATTTACTACCTCTACAGATTCAAAGATAGGAAGTCCAATGTTTATGGCATTCCTAAAAAAGATTCGGGCAAAAGATTTTGCTATAATGCAGGATACTCCTGCTGCTTTTAAGGCAATGGGGGCATGTTCGCGGGAACTCCCACAGCCAAAATTTCTGCCGGCTACTACAATATCTCCCTGGTCCATCTTTTTTGCAAATTCAGAATCGTAGTCTTCCATGCAATGCAGAGCTAATTCTTTGGGATCAGAAGTATTAAGATAACGGGCAGGGATAATTACATCGGTATCGATATTGTCTTTAAATTTCCAAACTTTGCCTTTAATTATCATCCTATTTCACCTCCTCAGGACTGGCTATTCTGCCTAAAATAGCAGAGGCGGCAGCAAGGGCAGGGCTGGCCAGATATACTTCGCTTTCAGGGTGTCCCATCCTGCCTACAAAATTCCGGTTAGTAGTTGAGATGGCTCTTTCTCCTTTAGCCAAGATACCCATATAACCACCTAAACAGGGACCACAGGTAGGAGTACTTACCGCGGCACCGGAAGAGATAAATATATCAATTAATCCTTCCCGAAGGGCTTGCAGGTAAACATCTTGAGTAGCGGGGATGACAATCAATCTGACTTCAGGATGAATTTGCTGCCCTTTTAAGATTTGGGCAGCTATACGCAAATCTTCTATCCTGCCGTTGGTACAGGAACCGATGATTGACTGGTCAATTTTAACATTACCTACTTCACTAATCGGTTTAGCATTTTCCGGCAGATGAGGGAAAGCCACCTGGGGTTCAATTTTACTAACATCAATCTCTATAATCTTTTCGTAATGGGCATCGGGGTCACTATTGTAGGTCTGATAAGGTCTTTGGGCACGTCCTTTCAGATATTCCAAAGTAAGCTCATCTGGTTCGATAATCCCGGTCTTTGCCCCTGCTTCAATGGCCATATTACACATAGTAAAGCGGTTATCCATAGAAAGACCTTTAATTGTCTCTCCGCTAAATTCCATCACCTTATAATTGGCTCCATCTACCCCGATCTGGGAAATGGTGTATAAGATTAAATCTTTGCCGCTTACCCATTTATCTAATTTTCCGGAATAGATAAACTTAATGGTGGGTGGCACTTTAAGCCAGACCTCACCAAGGACCATAATAGCGGCTAAGTCAGTACTGCCCACTCCGATGGCAAAGGTACCTAAGGCCCCGGAAGTATCGGTATGAGAATCTGCCCCCACTACCACATCTCCGGGAAGAACCAACCCTTTTTCCGGCAGGAGGGCATGTTCTACCCCCATCTTTCCTATCTCAAAATAATTCTCTATTTCATATTCTCGGGCAAATTCTTTTAATAATTTACACTGTTCGGCGGATTTTATATCTTTATTGGGAGCAAAATGATCTGGTATCAGACCAATTCTCTTTTTATCAAATACCTGCCTTGCTCCACTTTCTTTAAAGTATTTTATAGCAATCGGAGCGGTGATATCATTGGCAAAGGCAAAGTCAACCCGAGCTTTAATTATATCTCCTATTTCAAAGTTATCTGTACCTGTATGGGATGAAAGTATTTTTTCTACAATTGTTTTTGCCATTATTTTCTCCTTGTCTAACGAAATTTAAAATTTGTAATTACAATACTTAAACTGGCAGTTTCCGCAGTTATTATCTTCTTCGGAAGAAGTAATTATTTCTTTGCCTACTCCTATTGTCCAGGATAACGACTTTTGAGGTACCATCATGTAGCCTTTGGTTAGCTTTACTCCAATATTATCAGCGGGAATACTTTTAAAGATGATCTCTTGTTGAGATACTTCCCAATCACTATAACCGGGAGAAAAATGCCTACTTGTTTTAAAGTCCTGTTCTTTTGCTTCTTGACGGGCTAATTTTCTAACTTCCCGACTAAAGTCTTCGACTGCTACAGTCCCTACTGCATCTAAAGCTAATGCCCTAGAATATTCTCCTTGAGAGAACAATTCAGAAATTTTCTTTTCTAAAAAATCTCCTATAGTAACCACTCCTATAATCAAATGGTTTGCACCTTTTAATTGGTTAATTACTGATTTGGGGAATTTAAAAGTCAGTCCATTTTCTAAATTAATCCCTTTTGATGCAAAGCTAACAATTTTAATCAAGGAATAAATCCCCTGCGGCTCAAAAAGACTATAACCTCGATTAATCTCTTCTTCGATAATCTGTAAAATATTTTGATTGGGAGTTTTAACCTTTTTTTTGCTATATCCTTGATAGCGTAATACTTCCTCTTCGTCTATATTTAATTTAATATCTTTTATTATCTTCATGTCTCTCGTCTTTTTTATTTCAATTCGTTAGTATTAGTTAATTGGTTAGCACAAGAAGACACGGCACGCCGTGCTTCTACTTTTCTTTTGTTTTTCCCATAGGCACGATGCATCGTGCCCCTACCTCAGTCATTCCCATGGAAACGTGAAGGCAGACTAAATTCATATCTCGTAGAGGGAATATATGAATTCCAGCTACTTCTTTATATTTGTTTATCTTATCAATAAGTTCTCGGGATATTTTTATTCCCTCCCCTACATCCTTTCCTTTCATTCTTTCTTTTACTCTGGTAGGAATAAAGATGCCTGGTAAATTTTTATTTAAATATTCAACCATTTTGTAACTCTTTAGAGGCATAATTCCAATAATTTTTGGTATATTAATATGAGTAGTAAATTTTAAAAATTTCTCTAACTGCCCTAAATCATAAATAGGTTGAGTTTGAACAAAGTGTGTCCCAGCGGATACTTTTTCCTCAAATCGCTCTACCTCCTTTTTTAAATCCGAAGCAGTAGGATTAACTGCACATATTTGTATCCATTATTTAAGCCATTTATCATCTTTGTTAACCCGATAGAATCTACATCATAAACACCGGTTGCCCTAACATAGTCCCCCATCTCGGGAGGATCTCCGGTTAAAGCTAAAATATTTTTTACCCCTAAAGCAGACGCTCCTAAAAGCTCTGCCTGCAAGCCCAACAAATTCCTATCTCGACAAGTTATATGAAAGATTGCCTCTAATCCAACTTTTTCTTGGATAATATGAGAAAGAGCAATGGGACTCATCCTCAACTTAGCTAAAGGACAATCAGTAACATTTACCGCATCCACTAATTTTTTGAAATTAGTACTATTTACTTCTCTTAAAATTTTATCTAAATTTAAAGTTTTCGGGGGATCTAATTCCACCGTTACTACAAATTTATTCGCTGCTAATTTTTCTCTTAAATTCATTGACTTTATATCTGCCTTTCTTTGCTTTAGCTAAAATTACAATCTCCCTTTTTATAAAGGAACAGAGAACCGTCCCCTGTTCCTTTATAATTTTCCTTCTCGGAAGGCTTTAAGATATTGCCCGCAAAATTCATCTTTACCCAATAAAAGATTGGTTGCTTTGATTAAGGCCATTATCTTCTGATCAGTGGAATCTAATATTACCGCATCAAGACCATATGCCACTGCCAAAACCACAAAACTTTGATTAAGCAATCTTCTTTCCGGTAATCCGTAGGAGATATTGCTTAACCCTATAATTGTTTTTACTTCGGGATGTGAATCCTTAATTCTTTTTAAAGTCTCCAGAACAGTGTTGGAATTTTGAATATTGGCACTGACCGGCAAAGTTAAAGGATCAATATATATATCTTCCGTAGGAATCCCTTTATTAATAAGTGCCCTTATTAATTCGTCAGCAATTTTAAATCTCTCTTTTGAATCCTGGGGAATACCCCGTTCATCCATAGTAAGGGCTACCACCGAACACTTATATTTTTTAACCAAGGGGAAGATCAACTCCATTTTTTCTCTCTCTGCTGTTACTGAATTAATCAAAGCCTTGCCTTTGCGCCAATCATAAACTTCTAACCCCGCTTCTATAGCTTCATGGTTAGGACTATCTATACATAAAGGAACATCCACTGCTTCTTGAACTGTCTTTACCAACCATTTCATATCTTCCGGTTCGCCCTTTCTAATTGTCCCGATATTTAAATCCAACATTTGGGCTCCGCCTTCAACCTGTTTTTGGGCTAATTCTTGAATAAACTCTTTATTCTTGTTTTTCACCATCTCTTTAATATCTTTTCGGCTGGAATTTATCTTTTCTCCAATAATCAACATTTCAAATTATCCCCTTAAATTTTCAATAGCTCTCTTGCCTTATCTACTGCCGAGGCAGCATCGGGAGCATATCCCTCTGCCCCAATTTCATCGGCAAATTCCTGGGTAACCGGAGCCCCTCCTATCATTACTTTAACTCTACCTCTTAAATCTACTCTTTTTAAAGCAATTATCACGTCCGCCATACCAATCATAGTGGGAGTTAGTAAAGCAGATATACCTACAATATCAGGTTTGTGTTCTTGGGTGGCCACTAAAAATTTTTCAGGAGAGACATCTATTCCTAAATCTATAACTTCAAATCCTCCCCCTCTCAACATCATGGCTACCAAATTCTTGCCAATATCGTGTAAATCACCCTTGACAGTACCTATTACTACTTTACCCACGGCCTTTATCCCACCTTTTATTAGCATGGGCTGAAGTAATTCTAAACCTCCATACATTGCCTGAGAAGCTAATAATACTTCGGGAAGAAAAATTTCATTATTCTTGAATTTTTCCCCGACAATAGCCATCCCCTTAATTAAACCCTGCTCCAAAATTTCCTTAGGTTCTATTTTCTCCCATAAAGCCCTCTGGGTAATCTTCTTTACTTTTAAAATATTGCCTTGAAATAGGGCCTCTTGTAATTCCTTTAACTCTACCATAAGTTATCTCTCTCTCATTAAATACCTTTTTATCGAGAAATTTCCTTAGATTTTTCTGTTGCTCGGCTTATTGCCTTAATGAGAGCTACCCTTATTCCTCCATCTTCTAATTCCATCAATCCATCTACCGTAACTCCCGCTGGAGTAGTTACAGCATCCTTTAACAAAGCGGGATGCATTCCTGTTTTTAATACCATCTT
>NBMG01000072.1:5582-7246 GCA_002084865.1 Candidatus Atribacteria bacterium 4572_76 | reverse complement strand
CTTCTTTTTTTGCCAAATACATGGCCTTATCTGCACTTTTTATTAAAATCTCTCCTTTTTCCCCATCATCAGGGTATAAAGCAATTCCAATGCTCGTAGTTATATTTATCTGATTGCCCTTAATTAAAAAGGGTTCACTAAGAGAACTAAATATTTTTCGGGCAACATCTACAGTATTCACTCTGGCTTGGGCAAGTCGGGGTAATAAAATAATGAATTCGTCTCCTCCTAAACGACAAATGGTATCAGTTTTTCGAAGAAGCTTTCTGAACCTTTTTGCCACTCCTTGAAGCACCTGGTCTCCAATATCATGGCCAAATTTATCATTTACTTCTTTAAAATTATCCAGATCCAAAAACATCAGGGAAAATTTTTTCCGTTCTCTTCTTGCATAAGCTATTTCTTGTTTCATTCGATCATAAAATAACACCCGATTTGGTAGTTTAGTTAGATAATCATACAAGCTAAGAAATTTTAATTTTTCCTCTGCTTGTTTCCTCTCTATTGCAGTAGCTATCTGTTGGGAAACAAATTCCATAAGTTTAATATCTTTTTTAGATGAAAAATGTTATTAGAATCACTATATTTTGAAATTAAAAAATCCTTATCTCTTTCTCCTATTTCATCGGCATAATAAGAAAAATAAAGTTTATTTTTCTCTTCATCGAATAAGGCAATATAAAAATTAGTGGTATCGATAATAATGCTAAGTTCCGCGCGAATAATTGAATATAGTTGTTTTAAGGAAATATCGGAGTTAGCTGCCCGGGAAATATTATATAATACGTTATTTACTGCTTCATTCGCTTTACGATTAGTAATATCACTTAGTAAAAATATTTTCCCGATAGTTTGCTCATTCACTTGGTTTAAGGTAATAGAAACAGAAACATGAATTAATTTATTATTCTTTTTCTTTGCTATCAATTCCAAATTAGTTAAAACACGGTCACTACCCAAAATTTGTGTACGCCAATTAGTCAATATCTTTTCAATATGTTTACCTCTCATCTCCTCAATTTTATAACCAAAAAGCTCTTCAAATCGTTTATTTACTTCCAGAACAATTCCGTCCATATCAGTATAGGCTAACGCTTCCGGCGAATTTTTAAATAGACCGATAAACTCCTGCCTGCTCCGTTGAAGTGCTTGTACGTTCTTCTTAAGTCCGAATGTATTACTAAATACAGGTTTTGCCCTTAAATCTTTTTTTTTATTTTTATTATTCGGATTATTCGTTTCCTCTTTTATCCGCTTGAATTTATTTACCAGCTTATTTAAATAGCTTTTACCTTTTCTTTTTCTCATCATTTTTTATCCGTCTCTTTTCCTTTAGAAGTATCTATATATTTATACCACATAATTTTTAAAAATCCTCTTTTTACAGAAATAAAAATACAGCAAGTATTAAATTATTTTTTTCTTTTTTTAAAAATAAAAATTAGATGTCAGGCGAAGAATGATAAAAAAGAGAGAGGAATTGCTTTTCTTTCTCTAATAAATTGCGGAGTAATACAAAGATAAAGGAAAGGGTTAATTCTTATTATATAATCTAACAAGGGCTAATAGAACTTGAAGGGAAATTATTATTTTCAGATTAAATTAAATTGAATCAAAAGGAGTCTTTTGATTTTTTTTGAAATATTTTTTGGGGACGGTTCTTT
>NBMG01000072.1:0-5545 GCA_002084865.1 Candidatus Atribacteria bacterium 4572_76 | reverse complement strand
TTCACTGATCTACTTTATTCGGTAACAACTTTTAAGGGAACGGGTATAAATTCTACTCCTAATTCCACTCCGTTTACTACTAAATAACCGTTCATTACTCCCAGAACTCCCATCATCCAGGGTTGCTGAGCAATCGTAGCTTTCATATCTCCTGCTTTGATAGCATCAAGAGCATCGGGCACAGCATCAAACCCTACCACAAACATTTCATCTTGCCTTTTGGCTGCTTTTATAGCTTGAATAGCACCCAGAGCCATTTCATCATTCTGGGCAAATACTGCATCAATTTTCGGTTGAGCCTGTAGGATATTTTCCATAACACTCATTCCTTTGGCTCTATCAAAATCAGCGGTCTGCTTTGCAGCTAATTTAATACCGGGAAATTTAGCAATATAAGTATCAAAGCCCTGACCTCTCTCCCGAGCAGCAGATGCACCGGTAATTCCTTCTAATTCTACCACGATACCCTTTTCTCCTAATTGCTCTACCGTATAGGCTGCGGCCATCTCTCCTCCTTTAACATTATCGGAAGCGATGTGTAGGGCTACATCTCCACCGTTGACACTACGGTCAATGGTTAAGAGAGGAATACCTGCTTTATTAGCCTGTTCAACTGCTGGAACCAAAGCATCGGCATCAGTAGGATTCAAGAGAATGACATCAACTTTTTTCTGGATTAAATCTTCGATATCAGATACCTGTTTGGCCGGGTCATTCTGAGCATCCATCACTACCAAATCTACATCAAGGACTTTTGCTTGCTCTATGGCACCATCCCTTAAGATTACAAAGAAAGGATTATTCAGAGTAGAAACTGATAATCCGACAGTCATACTGCTCGCAAAAGCCGAAACACTTAAAATTGCACCAGAGTACCCCATAACTCTCCTTCTCCTCCAAAAAGATTAGTTCCACCCAGGACTACAGCTGCAATAGCATCTAATTCATAACCCATACCAGCTGTTGGCTGGGCGGAATTAAGCCGGGAAGCTAAAACCATGCCAGTTAATCCGGAAAGAAAACCGCTAATTGCAAAGGTAGAAATAATAACATTATCTACTTTTATTCCTGATGCTCGAGCAGCATTAATATTGCCACCGGTGGCGTAGAATATAATTAACATCAAAATTATAGGGAAAGGAACGTTTCCTATGTATCCTCTTCCTAAAAAAGCAAAAGAAGAAGGTAAGCCAGTAATCGGGCGTCCATCGGTATAAACCAGGGTTCCTCCTCGAGCTATAGCCATCATGGCCAAAGTTGCGATAAAGGCAGGTATCTTTAATTTAGTAATTACTATTCCACTAAAAGCCCCTAAAGCAGCTCCCAGAGCCAGTCCGGCAAGAATACCAAAAAATATTCCCCCATTTTGCATTACTCCTGCTCCTACTGCTCCGGAGAAAGCTAAAACGGAACCAACGGAGAGATCTATGCCAGCCCCCAGAATCACAAAAGACATTCCCACCGCCAGAAAAGCAACAATAGAAGTCTGCCTCATTACAATAAGCATATTGGATATGGTGAAAAATCGCTCGGACAAAACAGAAAACCCAGTAATTAATCCGATTAAACCGATTAATATTCCATATCGCCGAATCATGTCTTTATACTGTAAATTTTTCATATCAAGATACCTTCTTCCTTATGGCAAATTTTAGAATATCTTCTTCCGTTGAACTCTGAGGATCTAATTCTGCAGTAATTCTCCCCTCGCTCATTACTAAAACACGATGGGCAATCCCTAATATTTCCGAAAACTCAGAAGATATAAAGATTATCCCCATCCCCTTTTGAACCAGAGTATTAACAATTTTATAAATTTCTAATTTAGCTCCTACATCTATCCCCCTGGTAGGTTCATTCATAATCAAAATCTTAGGTCTGGTGAGCAGCCATTTACCAACCACCACCTTCTGTTGATTACCTCCGCTTAATGACTCTGCTTTCTGGGAAAAAGAAGCAAAACGGATAGATAATTCCTCCTGTGCTTCTTTGGCCAGTAAGGATTCCCTCTTCAGGTCAATAAAATATTTCCTGGCAATATCCCGATAAAGTGCAGGAAGAGTAAGATTTTCTAATACGCTCCTAACAATGACTAATCCCAATTCCCTTCGGTCTTCAGGTAGTAAAGCCAAACCGTGTTCAATGGCTTTAAAAGGCGAATTTATATTTACTTTTTCTCCTTTTATGTATATCTCCCCTGCATCTATTTGATTTAATCCAAAGAGTGCCATGGCTACCTCCGAAAGACCGGAACCTACCAGACCAGCCAGACCAAGAATTTCTCCTTCTTTAAGTTGAAAGGAGACATCTGAAAACTGTCTTTCTTTGTTGATTTTTTTTACTTCCAAGACTACTTTAGCTTCTTTTTTATGTTTTACTCTGGGAGGGAAAACAAAATCCAAAGAGCGACCGACCATATTATTAATCACTTGATCACGGTCAATCTGAGCTACCGGTTTAGTCAAGATTAATTCTCCATCCCGCAGGATACTTACTTTATCAGCTATCTCAAATATCTCTTCCAATCGATGAGAGATAAAAAGTGTGGTAACCCCCTTGGCTTTTAGCCCCCGAACTACTTCAAAGAGACGAGCGGTTTCTTCTAAAGTTAAGGCAGCAGTAGGTTCATCCATAATAATTATTTTAGAATTTAAAGATAAGGCTTTAGCAATTTCTACCACTTGCTTCTGGGCAACAGTTAAATCTCTTATCCTTAAGTGAGAATCTAAACGAAACATCTTCAGAGAATCTAAAATTTCCTCGGTCTGCTTATACATTAAGTTACTATCCATAAAGGGTAAATGTTCTCTGGTCAATTCCCGACCTAAAAAAATATTTTGGGCTATATCTAAAGTAGAAACTAAACTAAATTCCTGATGAATCAAACTAATTCCATAATGATAACCGTCAGAAGGGGAATTAATTTGAGCCTCTCGGCCAAATACTTTGATAATCCCGGCATCACGCAGCAATTCCCCTACAGCTATCTTCATCAAAGTTGATTTGCCAGCCCCGTTTTCTCCTACAATGGCATGAACATCAGCTCTTCTTATCTGAATACTGACTTCCTTTAAAGCCTGCACTCCGGGGAAACTTTTAGAAATATTAATAAATTCTAAGGCTAAATCGTTCAAAATGTTACTCCTGAAATTAGAATAATATTAGCATAAGGGCTGCACTCTCCTGTCCTAACAATCGCTCTAGCCTGCTTAGATAATTCTTTTAACTCTTCGTGGGTAATAAATTTAACTTCCCCTATTCCTATTAATGAAGAAACTAAATTCAGAGTTTGGGGATTTTTCTCTTTTATTTCTTTGGCCACATATGCCTCTTCGACTTCTAATTCGGAAAGAACTGCTCGCAGGACTTCCGTAAAAGAAGGAATTCCATTTTTTAAAGTTAAATCAACTCTCTCAACTTCTTTGGGAATGGGTAATCCCGCATCAGCGATGATTAACATATCACGATGCCCCATCTCAGAGATAACCCTATTAAGCTGAGGATTTAAGATTCCGTTTTTTTTCATCTTTAGACCTCCCATCTGCTTACTGAGTCCCGTTCAATTAGCTCAGTTTCAAACTCTACGGATTTCTTTATTTTCTTCTTATCTATCACCTTGAGCAAAGTCTCAACCGCCTTTTGACCCATTAGGTAAGTAGGCTGAGCAATGGTGGTCAAGGGTGGACAGGTGCAATCAGAAAATGGTATGTTATCAAAACCAATTATGGATATATCTTCCGGTATCCGAATCTTTAGCTGGGCAAAGGCTTTTAAGGCCCCGATAGCCATCAGGTCATTGGCCGCAAAGATAGCCGTAGGTAGTTCATCAGAATTTTTTAGCTGGGGCCAATGGTGTATTATTTTCTGATAAGCAGTATCCAGACGGAAATCACCTGCCAACTCTTTTTTCCAATTTATATGGGCCTCTTTTAAGGCAGAAAGATAACCTTTCCTTCTTTCACGATTAGTCTTGGTACCTTCTATCCCGGCTAAATACATTATCTTCCTGTGTCCCATGGTCAGCAAATATTTAACTGCTGAGTAAGCCCCGACAAAATTATTGACCTTGACGATGGGAGTCGTCATCCCATTTATCTCTCTATCAATAAGTACTATATTCATCTTTTCAAGCAAGGACAGCTCTTCTTCGGGAAACTCCTTCTCCCGATAACCAGCTACCGTCAAAATTACTCCATCTACCCGCCGGGAATATAAAAGCTTTAAATAACGACCTTCCTTTTCCTGGCTATCATCTGAATTCACCACCAATACACTGTTTCCGTGCTTTTCACAAACATCCTGAACTCCTCTTACCAGATTAGAAAAAAATATATTAGTTATATCCGGTATTATCAAACCTATATAATTTGTCTTTCTCTTGGGCATACTTGCTGCCATCATATTGGGAATATAGGCCAATTCCTTTACGGCATTTATGACTTTCTGGCGAGTGTCTTCTGCTACTATTTCAGGGGTATTCATTACCCTTGATATTGTTGAAGGAGAAACCCCTGCTATTTTTGCCACATCATAAATAGTACTCTTTTTCTTCATTGCAATTTCTTCCAATCAATCTCAGATTTATTCGGGAAAGATATTGCCGCCCCTTTCTTCTGGATAGAGTAAGAAGCAGTTAGATTTCCTATCTTAATCGCCCGGGGGATATCTCCCCATTGAATCATTCCATACAAAAAACCGGCGATAAAACAATCCCCGGCTCCGGTAGTATCAATTCTCTGTTCCACTGGTGTGGCCGGAAAAGCAACTAATTTACCTTTATCTTCATATACTGCTCCCTGCTTACCTAATTTAACAATAACTTCTTTCACTCCCCGGGATTTAAGAATATGAATAGCTTTTAAAATATTTTCGGTATGAGTAAGCTCTCTTAGTTCTATCTCATTAGGAAGAAGATAGTCGACTAATTCCCAGATATGATTATTGCTTACTTCTCTTACCGGGGCAGGATCCATTACAGTCTTTAAGCCGTGTTTTTTGGCAAGTTTTAGGGCTGATAGAATTGATTCTAAGGGGACTTCAAATTGGGTTAAAAGCCAGGAGGCATCATCAAAGAATTTTTCATGCCGGATAATAAAATCTTCGTCAACTTCCCCATTGGCGCCGGGGTAGATTACGATAGAGTTCTGACCCTGAGCATTGACCCAGATAGAGGCAGAACCGGTAGAATTTTTCTGGCTTTTAGAAATTCCGGTAGTATTTACTCCACTTTCCTTAAGTGAGGAAAGGGCAAAATCGCTAAGGATATCTCCGCCTACTTTGCCTAACATTAAAGTGGGGATATCTAGCTTAGCAAGGGCAATTGCCTGATTGGCACCCTTACCTCCTTGAAAGATACCAAAATCATTGCTAACGAGAGTTTCACCGGGTTGAGGGTAGCGAGAGACAAAGGAAACAAAATCTATATTGATACTTCCTAATACCAGCACTTTTTCCATAATTTCTCCTGTTAATGAAATCGCTTTCTGATATCGATTTCATAATAGCATAAATTTTTTCCTTCTGTCAAATAAAAATTGGATAATGT
>NBMG01000071.1 GCA_002084865.1 Candidatus Atribacteria bacterium 4572_76 | reverse complement strand
AATCCGCTTGGTGAACCGTCCTATCATATCCAGTGAATTAACGGTAATTTTTAGTTCGCCTTCTTCTCCCGGGTTAAGTTTTTTAGTAGAGATAATGGGGTCGATACAGGATTCACAGCTAACCTTAGCCCCTTTAATAATTAAAACCTCGTCTCCAATATTCTTAAATTTAAAAATATGAGTAGGGAGTTCATCAGGAGTAATTTCTCCAAAATCCCAGGAATCTTCCGTGAAGTAAATAGAGGGACCCGAGCCTGAGGTAGCCAGGGCAATAGTTTTTGTAATGCCGCGTAGAGGCAAACTTTGAGCTGTGAAAATAAAAAGCAAAGAAAAAGCAATACACATCATTAAAGAAAATATTCTATTTCTTTTGCTTGCATTATCTCTCATATATCTACTCTTTGCTTCTCCTTCTATTTCCGTAATTTTAATCCCTTCAGATACTAAACTTTAATAAAAGTTGCCAAAAAGTGCCTGGCACCTTTTGGCAACTTTTTTAATTTTTGTAAAAAACAAAAATATGATATACTTAGAAAAATGTTTTAAATGGGGGGATGATGGCTATAAATATATCAATTGGGAAGTTTTCACGGCCGAAGATATTAGACCGCTAATAAGAGGGTAGCCTGGCCTTATATTGTCAAGTTATTGGCTTATCGTCTTCCGGCATTTCTGGTAGTAACTTTCCCTATATCTTTACTGGCTTCCAGTGAACTGGCTATTGGCCGTCTTTCTACAGATGGTGAGATAACCGCCATGAGAGCAGGAGGGATAAGCCTGCGCCGAATAATGGTTCCTTTTTTAACCGCTGCTTTTGCCATAAGTATTTTAGCTTTTGTAATTAATGATTATATTGTTCCTGAAGCTAATCATATCTCCCAGAATATTATCCGGGAGATTGTATTAAAGAAAGGCCCGCCCAATATCAGGAGAAACGTCTTTTTCCGTGATGCTGAAAATCGCTATTTCTACATAAATCGGCTTGATGAAAAAAATATGATTATGCAGGACATTATGGTCTATGAAATGACTCGGGAAAAATTCCCCCGAACGATAACCGCCAAGAAAGGAAAGTGGGTGGTTGATACCTGGAAACTGGAGGATGGGACTATATATAATTACGATGAAGAGGGTAAAATTACCTATGAGATGAGCTTTAAAAATTTAGATATTATTGTTAAAGAAGACCTAAAAAAATTCTTTAAAAATCAAAGGACTCCCCAGGAGATGAGCAGTAAAGAGTTAAGGCAACAAATAGATATTTTGCAACAAGCAGGTGCAGATACTAAAAATTTTGAAGTAGACTTCTATATGAAATATTCCATACCTTTTAGCGGATTAATCTTTGTATTGTTGGGAGTGCCTTTAGGTTTGCGGGTAAAACGGGGAAGCAAAGCTACCGGAGTAATCCTCAGCATTGTTTTGGTTTTACTTTATTACATCCTCCTTTCCACCACCAGATCCATGGGAAGAGGAGGTATATTGATACCAGTTCTGGCTGCCTGGTCACCTAATATGATTTTTGGTATTTTGGGGGTATTTATTATGTTAGGGGCAGAGAAGAAGTGAATCTATTCACCGATTGACCAATTCACCGATTGACCAATTATATTAGTTAGCCAACTAAAATACAGTAATAAGTAATAAGTTTCGAATTACAAGTTTTATGGTAATGACAATTGTAGGGGCTTGATTTATCAAGCCCGCAAAACCATGTGCTCGTGAAAACGGGCATCGGGTCGGATAAATCCGACCCCTACTTTAAAAAAATATTTTATTTGAAATATGAAATAATTAAATATATCATTTTTTCTCTTTTACAATCGATAACTGAAAACCTGAAATACATAAACTGTTTGACTGGTCAATTAGCTAATTAAATATTTAATTATTAAAAAAGGGTATCCTAATTATGATAAAAGCAGCAAGAAATATAGGAATTTTTTTAGTAATATTCATATTAATTTCTGGGATAAACTTGAGTGTTTTGAATTCCGGATTTAACCTGGTATCGTTCGCTCAAGAGACCGAAGAGAAGGTTGAAGCGGGAGAAACACAAGAAACACCAGTTACCGAAGAAGCCGTAGATACAGAAGAGACAACAGTAGCAGAAGAAACAGAAGAAGAATTAGACATTTCCCTTGTTGCCGAATATATCACTTATGAAAAGATAGAGGGTGAAGACCTGATTATAGCCAAAGACGGGGTAGAGCTTAAATATCAGGATATCGAGGTAAAAGCTAATAATCTGAAAATTAATTTAACTACTAACCTTCTATTCGCCTCCGGAAATGCCCTCTTTAAACAAGATGACACTGAAACTAACTGTGAGGAACTTACTTACAACTGGAAAACCAAAAAAATAATTCTGCTCCGATTGAAGGGTGAATTAACCGGGGAAGGCATCAAAGGAAAGGTATATTATCAGGGAGAGAAGATGGAAAATTTCCCCAAAACCGTAGAAATTACCGGAGGAAGTTTTACCACTTGTGAATTAGAAGAACCTCATTATCATATAGTCGCCAAAGAAATGATTATCTATCCCAAAGACAAGATAATCGCCCGCAATATCTCCTGGTATGAAGGCAAAACAAAAATAATTACCCTCCCCTATTTCTTGATTTTTTTAGACCGCAAAACTCAAATGCCCATCCTCCCTAAAATCGGACAAAATAGCAAAGATGGCTGGTTTATAAAAACAAATTTTAATTACTATATAGATGAAAAATCTTACGGCACATTTTATATCGATTGGTTGGAAAAGAAAGGGATAGGCACCGGGGTTGAGCATACTCTCGAAATAGGAGATACAAATAATCCCGGAGAAACCTCTCTTTATCTGTATCAGATTAAAGATAAGAATAGCGGCGATATAAATCTATCCGGACGGATAAAATATGAACAGGAATTTGAAGAAAACTTAAAAACTCAAGTAACTCTAAATTATACTGGGAGTAAAGCCGCAGGAGGAGAACTTCTCAGTAATAGTTTAAAATCACAATTCAGTTTAGATAAAAAAGGAGAAAAATACAATCTTAAAATTAGTGGCAAATATAATTTTAGTGGAACTGGACTGGGTCAGGAAGATTTAAGTATAAATGGCAATATTAAAGTCAACCATAATTATACCATTAATGATAAATTGAGCTCAGCCCTCACTTTGGTTTACACCGATAAAAACCCGGCCAGTCAGGAAGTTGCGGACCTCGAATTAAAACCGAAATGGGTATTAAAATATAAGGGTGAGGGTTATACTTTAAATTTGACAACTGAAAAGAGATTTGACCTGGATGGCGATAACTATACCGACGAAAATGTTTCTAAAATAATTAACCGCTTGCCGGAGTTTGTCTTTAACAAAAGTGCTACCGCCATTGGGGAAACCAAAATAACCTATGATATTAATGCCTCAGTGGGACATTTTTATGAGGCAGCTACCGAAGAAGATAACTGGCGCGGAGAATATATTATTAATGTTAAAAGACTTTTTAAGCTGGGGGAATATTTAACTTTGACTCCTTCTGGAATCTTTCGGCAGGATGTCTATTTAACCGGGGAAGCCCGCTATTTGGTAGGAGGGAAAGTGGATTTAAAAGCAGTTTACAACCCTTATATTTCCTCTACTCTATCTTATAGTTATAATAAATCAGTGGGTCCGACTCCTTTTAATTTTGACTATATTGCTCCTCTGTCCAACACAGTTAGTGGAAAATTAACTTTGAAGCCTTCTGAAAAAGCTAAGTTGGATTTATCTACTAATTATAATTTTGTTACAGAAAATTTTGGAAAATTGGTAGCAAAAGTAGAGTATAAACCGAAAGACGGTTGGAAGATGAATTTTAGCTCTTCCTATAATCTAAATACTAAGGAGTGGACTAAAAAGATAAATTCCACACTTGATTTGCAGTTGAGTGAGGATTGGAGAATCAAGTATAAAGGCGTGGTAGATTTAGATGATTTTAAGCTCACCAATAGTGTCGTAGGAATTACCAGAGACCTCCACTGCCGTGAGCTAACTATAAATTATAAACAGGCTACTAAGTCTATCTGGGTAGAATTCTATATCAAAGCCTTCCCGACTGAGAAGATAACTTTGGGGGGACAGTAAAAAAGTCTCTGTCCTATCCTTATTAATGATTATTCTATCTGTTAAATAAATTTAAAGAGTAATTATTTCCGCTATTACTCCGATAATATCAAAATCATCTTCATCATTTTCCGAATCACCCGGTGAATCATAATCCTCTGCCATTGAACCAAATGTCGTTCCGATAGTAAGATAACTATCCAAATAGTCGTAAGTATTATTATCTAAATCAGTAGTGACAACATTGAAATCAATACTATCTTCTATTTCTCCTAAATCACTAAGACTAATTGTTACTTGTAGCTCATCATCGCTAATCGATGAATTGGTTAATGCTATTGATGATGAACCTTCTTCCACCTGGGCAAAATCAAAACCCCAATCATCCAATTGGACATAATAATATTCGTCTTCCCAATCATCTACTTCTCCTCCCGGTCCATCAGCAGAATTTCCATTATTATCCAGGACTATATAATATATGCCATCATTAACATTTATTTCCCCTAATACTTGCACAGTGATTTGCAATTGATATTCCGTCCCTGGTCCTGGCCCAGGGCCATTAGGCCATCTCGCACATCCGGACACTACCAAAATTATTACTATTATCAATAAAATAATTATCGCTCTTTTTTTCAGGTTAATAATTCTCATAAAATCGCCCCTTTATGCCAAAAGTGTCCAAAAAGTGCCTGGCACTTTTTGGACACTTTTAATCTAATTTGATGCCGCTTCGGTTTGTCTTCTTTATCTTTTCGCTCCTGAACTAATATTACTTTCTCCTGAAAGATATATCTTTTATCATTGAGATAAGCTTCGAGGTTCTCCCCGGTAATGGTAATATCACTCTGGACTAATTTAACATCACCTTTTATCTGGCCAATCTTTTTATCTACATCAAAATCAGCTTCCTGAGCAGTTAGAGTGATATCTTCCTGGGTAATAATTACATTTCCTTTAAAGATCATTTTATCAGTACCTTTATCATAAGTTACATTATCTGCCTCTATATTTACCACTAATTCTTCTGTCTCTTTCTTTTCTTCCTGGGCAGAAGAAGAAAATGATAAAAATATAATTAGAGATAAGATAATAAATGTTAATAGAAACCTGTTAAAATAGAATTTTTTATAATTTTTCATTAGCTCCGTAAAACTCCTTTCTTCTGGAGAAATGTTCTACAAAAATTTACCACTTTTTCTGTATCATTTAAAGCATTTCTTATGTCTTCTTCAGTAAAATGTTGAAAAGGAATGCCCTATTACTATCCTTTCCCCTTTAGCATAAAGACATGCTTTCATTGCCTTTTCTGCAGATTGCTGAGCCACAAAGCACCCTTTATCTAAAAATTTCTTTTCCCCGCTTAACCATCTCACAAATTCAAGGTCATCTTCCGATTGTATAAACCATCTAAGAGCTTCCTGATTTGGGTCCTTCATAGATAATTTCTCCTTCTCTATTTATTCTTTCAATAAAGGAATTACCTTCTTTAAGCATATTAAAAAATTCTTCTGGAGTATAAGCAAGTATATCAAAAGCAATAGGTATATCCCACATAAGATAGAGTTCTTCTAATCTATCTAAGAATCTCTTTTTAGTTTCATAAACTACGATAATATCTGCATCGCTATACTTGTCTTCTTCGTCTCTGCACCATGAGCCGAACAGAATTATCTTTACCGGATTTAATTTTTTATATGAAGATACTATAGCTTTTTTTAATTCCTCTTTATTCACCTTTATTCACCGTAATTAATATATAACTTAATAAATCAATTAATTATAAAGGTTACTTTTACATTTCCCTGTAATTCAAGCTTATTTAGTTCAACATCACTTACGAGCCAGTCGGCGGTAATATTATTTTCTTTTACTATTAATTCCACCGGTTCCAGGCTGGCTAAGGTTTCTTCTTCCGAATCCCAGTAAAATCTATCTCCTTTTAAGATATCCCCTTCCTTGGTCTCAATAACTACATCACCCACTAATTCCATGCTCTTACTTCCCATATCGGCGATACATTTATTAAGCTGGATATTCAGATAGGGTTCATTATCTTTAAAGATAACCGCTTTTTTAATCTTTTCAAAGATGGTCTTTTTTCTGTCTTCTGCTAAAGATATCTTATCAGCTTCTATCTCCCATTCTTTTTCCCCGGCTTTCATTCCTACCACTATCCCCTTTTCTATCTTAACCGGAGCTTCATTTATTTCGATATCTTCTTCCTCAAATTCCTCAATTTCTTCTTCTGTCTTACCTGTGTCCCCATCTTTCCCCTTATTATAAATAAAATAAAAAGAAAGGGCTATAGCTAGAATTATTATTATAATAATCCATAAATATCTTTGTTTAAGCATATTGTAATTTTATCATTAATATCCTAAATATGAAAGCATTTCATCCCAGAAAGTATCTTGAGAAAAATTAGTATAGTTATAATAATAATGGTAAGCAATATAGGGAAAGTAGATAGAGAGGCCTTTGGAGCCACTTACGCTTCCGCCACTGTATTCCGATTTTATTACTGCATAATTTAAAGTCTGTTGGATGTTTAAGGCAATATTTTTGACTTCAGGGCTATTCGAATAAGCTAATAATTGATTACAAAAATCATATAAATCAATAAAATCAGGATCTCCATAATACTGACTGTTTACAGAGGCAAAAATGTATTTACTTTTAAGAGTTAGGGAATCACTCATTATAGCCAAAGCTAAATTAGATAACTGGGAGGACAAAGTATCCATATAACTTAAGTCAATTGCTGATTGGGTGACATTGCCATAAGGGTAAGAAAAAATATATTTATCGACAATATCAACCGCCAACTGCTCTGATGATATAAGAGGATTACCCGTCAATTCTCCCATAATAGTATCGTAAGGCCAACCATCACTGGGCTCATTTTCTTCTGAGGTAACTAGAATATCGGCATAATCTTTTATTTGATAAGCCACCTCGGTCATGGCCATAAGACAGGCGTCCATTCCCACAATGTTAATCTTTTTCCCTATTTGAGTACTAATGGCAAAGAGCGCATCTTCTAACTCGGGCATAGTAATTTTATCTCCACCACTGGTGTCGTCCCAGGCGATATCTTTAGTAGTGTACGCAGGTGACCTAAATCCTCCTCCATGATTCCAAATCACTAATAGATACTTGTTAGCAGGATAATTTGTGGTTGCCCAGCTGGCAAAATCAACCAAGGTTTGAGGGTCTCCCATATTTAATTCCCCCAGACCACCACCAATTAATTGGGAATTTATTAAATAAGGGTCAAAATCTTGAGTAATGTAATACCTTCGAGTATTAGTCCAGTCACCATTAGAAACATCATCGGCATATCCTTGATTATTGGCAGCTAACACACTGTAAGGGATTCGGTCTACCTGCACTACAATATTTACATCGGTTGTGGAACCGACCATCTCCATTTCATTAATATCATCGATCCCCGCACTTTCCAGATTATTATCAGAATCAAGGTAAATCATTATCGTCCATTCAGCAGTATTATTTGTGGGTGGAAATAAAAAACATCCGGTAAGACCGATTAATAGGATTAGTACGATAAAAATTATTGCATGTTTATATTTCATAAATTGTTGCTCCTTTTATTTTAGTCGTTAGTGAATAGTGAATAGTCGTTAGTATTAAATGCAAGATACTAACATAAAACTAAAAACTTAAAGCGAAAAGCGAAAAACCATAATTCAAAATTAAAAACTTTTTCGTACAAAATATTGCTTTTAATGTAGGGGTCGGATTTATTCGACCCTAATAGTGAGCTCGATAAATCGAGCCCCTGCCTTGATAGGCGATTCATCATGTCCTACGGATTTTTATAGATTAATGAAACGAAAAATAGTAACTTACAACGACATCGCAAATTTATTTTTTGTTATTTTAAATAATATAGCATATTACAAACCCAAAGTCTAAATATTTAGTAATAAAGTATTATTAATATATAACATTTTTTCTCCTAACTACCCCACTAAAGTTTATACTAACAGAAATATTGAATGATTTTAAAAAAAATTAAAAAAATTTTAAAAAAAAGAAGGATTTTTCAAATGCGATATCGAAGTA
>NBMG01000070.1 GCA_002084865.1 Candidatus Atribacteria bacterium 4572_76 | reverse complement strand
AAAGTTCTTCCTGGTTGGAAACAAAAAATATCGGACTACTTTTCAAAGGAAAATCAATCAGCTAATTATATATATGATTTCGGTGATAATTGGGAACATAAAATAATCTTAGAAAAGATTCTTCCCAAAGAAAATAACATTACTTATCCCCGGAGAATTTGATTCAGAACATTTTGACCCAAAGGAAGTTGTTTTTGATGATCCTGCTGAACGTTTTAAAATTGCCTTCGGTAAAGGATAAAAATTTTGGTCTCTAATTCATTTCGATAAAAAATTAACCTTTTTATTTCTAACTATTTAGTAATAAGAGAGAAGATGCAGGTTTGAATTGCGGGAAAACCAGTCGTTGTAGGGGCAGACCTTGTGTCTGCCCTCTTTGAATGGTACAGAGAATCGATGTTCCTGTATTCATCGTTTAATCTCAATATCTGCTAATTTTAAAATGACTTTTAATAAACCTTTTTTAATACTTTTATTACTATGTACGGGAATACTTATTCGTTCTTTCCTCCCCTCTTTCATATAAACATGGTGGCTGCCTTTTATAGTTTTAAGTTCCCACCCATGTTTTTTTAGAATTTTACACAGTTCTTTCCCGGAAACATCTTTCATATCGCAACATCCATAATTTTATCAGAAGGTTTAATCTTAATTTTTTCTACATCAACACTTAAGCATGCTTCAACTGCTTCATATATATTTTTAATAAGTTCTTCCCAACTGTCCCCTTGAGTTAAACAACCTGGAATTGCTGGAACTTCTGCCCAATAACCACCTTCTTCGGCTTGGTGAATTATCACTTTAATTTTCATATCTTAAATATCCTCCTTGGTTAAATTAAATATATCGCATAAGAGAATATTATGCTCTACAGCTTTCTGCCACGATTATAATTAAATTTATAGCGATTGTCAAAAGTTGAAAAAAGGAAGGGATGGGTTCCCGCCTGCGCGGAAATGACATATGGGGAAGAATTCAACGAATTAGTGAACCTACTTAAGACCAAATATACAAAAAGACCTGCCTTTCTGGATGAGATGAAATATGTGTAAAGTACATCATAAAAAAGGGGACAGGCTACTTTTTTGACAGGGGAGACACCTTGTCCTACGTTTGATATTTAGGAAAAAAGTAGCCTGTCCCCTTTTTCAATATTAACCAACCTTTAAACCCTTAACCCGCTGAAGGCGGGAATAATGGTCTAAAAACCTCTTCCTCAGGCGAATATTGGAAGGAGTAATCTCCAGCAATTCATCCTCCTGGATATAATCCAAAGCCTGTTCCAAAGAAAACTGACGGGGCTTCTCCAAGCGCAAAGCTTCATCTGAACCGCTTGCACGCATATTGGTAACGTGCTTTTTCTTGGACACATTAACTTCCAAATCATTAATTCTCTTATGTTCTCCCACAATCATCCCCTGGTAAACTTTTGTAACCGGAGCAACAAATAGCGTTCCTCTTCCTTGAGCATTATGAAGACCAAAGGTACTGGTCATTCCGCTTTCATAGGCAATTAATACTCCCCGGGCACGGGTGGGGATAGGCCCCTTGTATGGCTGATAATCAAGAAAGAGATGGTGCACTATTCCTTTACCTTTTGTTTTAGTAAGAAATTCATCCCGAAAACCGATTAATCCCCTGGCCGGAATTTCAAATTCAAGCCGCAATTGATCGGAAGAAAATTCAATCATATTGGCCAACTCCGCCCTTCTCTTTCCGCAAATTTCCATGACTGCTCCTAAGCTGTCTTTGGGGATATCACAGGTCATAAGCTCTATGGGTTCACATTTCACTCCCTTAATATTTCTAAAAATAACCTTGGGTTTGGAAACCTGAAATTCATATCCTTCCCGGCGCATCTTTTCAATAAGAATCGAAAGATGAAGCTCTCCTCTTCCTGAGACATGAAAAGTATCTGTCGATTCTGCTTCTTCGACTTTAAGGCTCACGTTGGTTTCAACTTCCTTAAAAAGACGCTCTCGTAAATGGCGAGAGGTGACAAACTTCCCTTCCCGACCAGCGAAAGGACTATTGTTAACAGTAAAATCTACAGTCAAAGTAGGTTCATCTATCTTTATTTTAGACAAGGCCTCGGGTTTCTCTCTACAAGCTATTGTCTCTCCGATATTAGCTTCGTTAATTCCCGCAATAGCCACAATCTCTCCGGCCTCAGCCCTCTTTACTTCTTTTCTTTCTAATCCTTCAAAAAGATAAAGTTTTACCACTTTGCTGAATATCTGACTCTTATCGCGCTTGATTAAAGTGACTGTTCCCCCCTCCTGAATTTTTCCTCGGCTGATAAGCCCAATGGCTATCTTCCCCACATAATCATCATAGTTAAGATTGGTAATCAATAATTGCAAAGGAGAATTGTATTCCACCGAAGGAGCGGGTATATGTTTTAAAATAGTTGAAAAAAGAGGCGTTAAATCTTCCTCTAAAGAATCAGGAGAAAATCCGGATAAACCCGAACGGGCAGAAGTATAGATAACCGGAAAATCTATCTGTTTATCATTAGCCCCTAATTCAATAAACAGGTCATAAATTTCGTTTAAAACTTCAGCAGGACGGGCATTAGGCCTGTCTATTTTATTGATGACTACTATGGGAATAAGATTTAATTCCATAGCTTTACGCAGAACAAATCGAGTTTGAGGCATAGGCCCTTCAAAGGCATCTACAATCAGAAGAACCCCGTTAACCATTCTTAAGATCCGCTCAACCTCTCCCCCAAAATCTGCATGGCCCGGCGTATCTACAACATTAATCTTTACCCCCTGCCAACGAATTGAGGTATTTTTAGAAAGGATAGTAATTCCTCTTTCTCTTTCCAAATCATTAGAATCCATCACCCTTTCTCTTATGTCCTGGTTTTCACGAAAGGTACCGCTCTGTCTCAACATAGCATCTACCAGAGTAGTCTTGCCATGATCTACATGGGCAATAAGGGCAATATTTTTTATATTTTCAGCTTCCATCGTTTTTATTTCCTTTTTCTTATTACTTGGTGAAAATTACATCGAATGCATAGGGATAAATGTTACCACAATTAGAAGCAATATTCAATAAAACTTTTTTCTCTGTTTTTGTAGGATTTTTTAACAATTTGTCATATTAATATTTAGCATCTAAAATTACAACCCAAAAAGTAAATAAAATGGTATTGTACACGATACATTGTGTCCACAAGAGATATTAGGCAATTATTACCATACTGTAATTAAGGTAGTGTGAGATAATTATTGATAAATTTTTTTTAAAATAGAATTGGGGTTTTTACTGATGGTACTCGAATAGTAGGAAAAAGAACGGTCCTCTGCTGAAAATAAATACTGGGTTCCCGCTTTCTCAGGAATGACATAAAAGAAGATGGGAATGACAGAGAGGGAATGGGAATGATATAGAAGAAGGCCGGGATAATAGGGAAAAAGGGGGGAATGACATATAAGCCTTCATTTATAGGGAAAATTGGTTTTTATTTTCTCAATCTTGGGTCTAAGACATCTCTCAAACCATCTCCTAACATATTAATCCCTAAAACGCAGATAGCTATAGTTAAACCCGGGAAAAAACTTATCCAGGGGGCTCTACGGAGGAAAACTTTTCCCCCGCTAAGAATATTTCCCCAGCTGGGAATTTCGGGCGGTATACCTACCCCTAAAAAACTAAGGCTTGCTTCAGATAGTATAGAATAAGCAAAAATCATAGTACCTTGAATAATAATAGGGGCTACACAATTAGGAAAAACATGTAAAACAGCAATCCTTAAATTACCGGCTCCTAATGCCCGAGCTGCTTCCACATACTCCAGTTCCATCTGCACCAAAACTGCACTTCTTACCACCCGGGTCATACGAGGGGTGTAAACTATAATAAGAGCAATAATAACATTGCTTAGATTAGAACCCAAAACTGCCATCATGGTAATCATTAAGATAATAGAAGGAAAAGCCATAAAGGCATCTAAAATACGCATTAATATTTCATCGACCTTACGAGAAAAACCAGCCAGTAGTCCAAGAATTGAACCAAATAAAGTAGTGAAAAAAAGAACACTTACTCCTACTACCAAAGATATTCGTGAACCAAAAACAACTCTACTAAAAAGATCTCTGCCAAAACGGTCTGTCCCAAATATAAAATCTTTGTCCGGGTTCTGTAATCTAATCCCGGGATCCATCTCTCCCGGTTCATAAGGCGCTATTACGGGAGCAATAATGGCAACAACAACTAACAAACAAAGAATTATTATTCCAAACAAAACCGCACCATTTCGGTAGAAAATTTTAAACCGTGAAAAAAAATTTTCTTTATCCTTTTTTTGCATGGTGTTTGCATTATTTTCTAATGAAATTAAATCTGCCATTTAGCACCTCTTAATATTCAATTCGGGGATCAATCCGGGAATATTGAAAATTTGCTCGGTTACCACTGCTCCGCCCATCAGATTAGCAAAAGAAAGCCCGATAATAGTGATAACCGGAATTAAAACATTCTTTAAAGCATGCTTATAATTTACCATTAACTCTGATAAACCTTTAGCCTTTGCTGTTCTAACATAATCACTTCTTAAAACTTCTAACATATTAGACCTGGTCATTCTGGCAATTAGTGAGGTTTGTCCAAAACCTAACCAAAAATTCGGGATAGAAACTCCTGCTGAAGTTATAATCATTATTATTCTATCTAAAATATTATTATGATTAATAGCAGCTATTACCCCGGTTGTTATCCCTAAAATAATGGCTAAAACAACTCCTAAAACAGTTAAAGTTAGGGTTACTTTGAAGTGTTCGAACACTACTTTGGTAACTTGCTGCCCCTGAAAAAAAAGAGACGTACCAAAATCCCCTTTAACTATATTAGAGATCCATTCTACAAATTGAATGGGAATTGGCCGGTCTAAACCCATCGACCTGGAAAAAGCATCAATTTCTTCGGGAGTTGCTTCAGGACCTAACATCATAGCGGCCGGATTACCAGGTATTAGATGTATGATAAAAAAAACAAAGAGTCCAACAATGAACATAATGGGGATTAAGGCTAAAATTCTTTTTAGTATATAATTAGTCAACTATATTCCTCATTTCTAAAATACTTTCAACTTTAATTTAAATTTAGAAGTCGGATACAGTTATCTTATATCCGACTTCTAAATTTTTAACTATTTTCTTGTCACTCTTTCCATACATTCCAGAAGAATATTTCATTCATATTTTTAAAACCTTTAACATTTTTAGACGCTATTCTAAAATTCGCATAATCGCCTACTTTAATAGTGGGAATCTCGGTATAGAAAAGTTCTTGAATTTCCTCCATCAGCTTATATCGTTTATCAAAATCAGTTTCAGTTGCTAATTTGTCCATTAATTCAATAAGCTTTGGACTTTCCCACCAGCCAGCATAGGCTGGATTCAATGGAGTAAACATGGTGGGGTCAGGTTTGGTAGTCATACCTGTACTAAATATATCCCATAATTCCGGGTTTTTTCGCCTATCTGCCAGAGTAGCCCATTCCATAGCTTGCAAATCAATATTAAAGCCAGCTTTTTCTAATTGATTTTTAGCAGCTAAAGATAAATTGTATTCAAGTCGACCTGACATCCAAACAATCTCTTCTCCTTTATATCCGGCTTCCTCCAAAAGTTTTTTAGCTTTTTCAATATCCCCTTGATTATATTTCTCTTTACCTACATCAGACCACCAGATTTGCTCTTTTAACATAATACTGGGATCTAATCTCCAGAATGCTTCATCTCCGTATCCGGCAGCTAAAATTGGGCCCATATCCAGAGCAGTTAAAAAGGCTTCACGCATCTTCACATTACTCATTATCCCCGCTCGTTTATTAAATTGAAAGGCAAACCAGGCTCTGGGAGCAGAAGGTAATGCTTGAATATCAGGATGATCTTTAAGCCGATTATATTCATCTACCGGTACAAAGTCGGCAAAATCATATTCTCCGCCTTCAACGCTGGTTAAACGAACCGCTTCATCTGAGATAGGAATAAACTGAAGTTCATCAACGTAGGCTACTTTTTTACCGCCAAAACCATTGGTAGGAAATTCAACGGGCTTGTAATCTTCAAAGCGGACCATCTTAATATATTGGTGAGGTTTCCACTCTACAAATTTGAAGGGGCCTGTTCCAAGGTATTCTTCCACCGGTTTATCAGGATATTTTTCACAAATATCCTTAGGGTAAATAAAGGCGCCACCGTTAGGCATAGCCAGAGAAACTAAAGTAATTCCGGTAGGCTTGGTAAGTTTTAGTTCAATGGTTAATGGGTCTTTAGCTTCAATAGAAGTAACATTCTTAAACAGACTTTTCCCATATTTACTCATCTTACCCCAACGCTTTACCGAAGCAACCGCATCCTCTGCGGTAACATCTTTACCATTGTGAAACTTTAAACCCGGTCTTAGTTTGATAGTATAAACAAGTTTATCATCACTTATTTCCGGTAAATCAGCAGCCAGCATAGGAATAGGATTTAAATTTTCATCTAAGGAATATAAGCCTTCAAACATATGGTATCCGACTACGAAGACTAAAGTTGTACTGGAAGCATGTGGGTCAAGAGTTGGGGGATCTGCATCAATTACTACTTTTAAAACTCCCCCCATTTTTGCTTCAGCAGCAGAAGAGGTTACAAACAACATCATGATGCATAAGGTGAGAATTAAACCTAACAAGAATTTATTTTTCATATTTAATTACCTCCTTTGATTTTTCTAATTAAGCGATTATTAAACTTAAAATGTTTAAACTATTTATCTTCACCTCTCTTCCCTTTTAAAAATAAACTGTCCTCTAAATCAATCACCTCCAAAGGTATTTCCTGTTTTTTAAATCTATTTGCTCCTCTTTGTGTAACTATTAATCTACCGGGGTTATTGAAAATAATTCCAGAGACCATACATACTTTTCCCTTTATCAACACAATTTCAACTTTAGCATTATCCGGATCGAAAACAGTAATATCAGCATCTGCTCCGATAGATAAATGGCCTTTATTCTTTAACCCCAACATTCGTGAAGGGGTTAAACTTATTTTTTGAACCAGTTCACTTAAAGTCAAGGCACAAAAACGAACCAATGGTAAACCGTGAGCAAGAATGCAATTTCTCGGTATTGCTCCGGCATCACTACTAATGGCATCTACCACAAAATTGCCTTTATTATCCCTTTCTGTAACACATACTTCGGCAGCCCTCCTACGATTAATGGGAAAGCAAATGCCAACTTTGTAGTCATGTTCTTTCCAATAATTAATTGCCTCATCACCATAAATATATTTCATTTTACTACCCCGTAAAGCATATACACCTGCATATTTTACCCGAAGAGCCTCTTCTAATCCCTCTTTACTTACTTGATATCCCTTAGCCCTTAACGCGTTACGGAGTACATAACTTCTTGGCACGCCATTCTCATTAATCCCCCCATAACAAGCATTGTGTATGGCTAAATGACTTTCAGAAATAATATTAGGTGATTTTTTAAGAATATCCATAACTATTTTTAGTTCCAATAAAGGATCTTCTATATAGCCACGACAATAAGCATTAACATGGGCAATATGTAAAGGTTTCCCTTCGCTCAGTTTAACTGCCTCTTTTACACCCAGAATATTACTACCTGTTTCAGTGGTTCCTACATGAAATCCCATATAACCTTTCTCCTGATGAGTTATTTGGAAAATATTATAAGTAGCTTCCGGGGTGAGCGGATAATGCCCTCCTAATATTTTTATTCCAATTGCCCCGTTATCTAAATTTTTTTTAATAATTTTTTTTAATTCTTCAACCGGAGGATTTTTACTTTTTATGCCATCTTCGGGATAGATTGCTTCTAAAACTGCTACATTAATCCCACATCCATATTTAACTATCTCCTGTTTAATTACTTCTATTGGCCCTTCGAAATCGAAAGCAGTAGTCACTCCAGTGTTTATTAACATTCGGTAACCTGCTCCTTTAGCCTTCGGCCTGGCAATATGACAATGAGTATCTATTATTCTCGCCCGTCTTTAAATAAAAAATCATATTTCATTATAAGCCACACTTCCCTTAATATTTTTAGTTTTGTAAATGTGTCTAATTTATCTTTTATATTCTTTTTACACTATACTACAAATTATTCAAAAATCCTTTTTTTGTTTAAAAATTTTAAATAAAAATTATTTCGTTTAAATATGGGGATGGAAGAGTGGTCGATTTTCTTCGTTGTTTATTTCTTTTTCTCTGCTTGTTCAATTATTCCTCTAAGAAGAATTTCAGCGGAAGATAAATTAGTAGCTAATGGGATATTATGCACATCGCAAACCTTCATGAGTGCTGCGATATCGGGATCGTGGGGTTGTTTTGCCAGAGGGTCTCGGCTGTAGTTTTTTTATTAGATTAATTGTTGATTATCCTAATATCCCTAAGCGGCCAGGCTTCATCAACTTTCAAAAATCGTCCTTCGAAACAGTAATTGTCCAATGCCTTTTTTGCTCTTTCAGCCTCTTCTGTATTAGACATTTCCACAAACCCAAAATCTCTACCTCTAATTATATTTATTTGCTTGACTTTACCGTAATTGGAAAACAATTTATTTAGCTTATAGTCCTCGGTAGAATGTTTGAAATTTCTTACATAAAGTGTTCTTACTTGCATTTTTATGCCCCCTTTAAAAAATATTTAAATCATTTATTATACATCTTTGCATTTCATCCCAATCTAATATCTTTTATTTAAAGATACTCTGAAATTATTACGATAAGATTAAGTTTAGATTAAGATTTAATGAAATTTTTGGACAGTCTAAACTTTCCAATAAGACACAGGCACTTTTAATAATATTTTGCTTTAATTTTTTTGATTGTTTATAATATTTAAAACTCGACGATGTTAACCCAGAAATTATTTTAGACTCTTGAGGAAATTTTCATGAGTAAAGAAAAGATATTAGTGGTAGATGATGAAAAAGATATAGTTGAGCTTCTTCAATATAATTTGGGAAAAGAAGGATATAAGATAAGTACCGCCCTCAGCGGAGAACAGTGCTTGGAAAATGTTAAAACTGAACTTCCGGATTTGATTCTCCTCGATTTAATGCTTCCGGAAATAGATGGCTTAGATGTTTGCAAATTCTTAAAAAACAATCCCCAAACCTCTTACATCCCCATCATTATGCTTACTGCCAAAGGAGAAGAAACTGACATAGTATTGGGCTTGGAATTAGGGGCAGATGATTATATCACCAAACCCTTCAAGGTAAGAGAATTATTAGCCCGGGTAAAAGCTGTACTGCGTAGGGCAAAAAATAATATTTCCCCTCTCTTAAAAGAAAAAGACATCATTAAATTCAAAGACCTGGTTATTGATTCAAGCAAACATCAGGCTACTCTAAAAGACCAACCCTTAAATCTAACCCCTACCGAATTCAAATTATTAAAATTTTTAACTTCCCATCCCGGAAAAGTCTTTACCCGTGAGCAGCTGCTTAATCAGGTCTGGGCGGAAGAGAGTTTTATTGTAGATAGAGCAGTTGATGTTCATATAAGAAGACTACGCCAGAAACTGCTGACCTACAGTGATTATATAATTACCATTAGAGGGGTAGGATACAGGTTTAAAGAGGAAGTATGATAAAAAAAATCAGTTGGAAATTATTTTTTACTTATATAATTATAATTATTATATGCGTAACTTTTACGGGAATATTGGCAATTATCTCTTTACGTAACTTCTATATTAACCATCTCTCCTCTAATCTCAAATCCAATGCTACTTTAGTTGCAAATATCCTTGGGGATGACCTGTTTACAAATAATCTATCTCAGATTAAATTAAAAACTAAAGATTTGGGCAAAGAGTTAGAAACAAGAATTACTATAATCGATATAAATGGTATAGTTTTAGGCGATTCAGAGAAAGATCCCGCTTTAATGGAAAACCATGCCGATAGGCCAGAGATTAAAGAGGCTCTGCAAGGTAAAATTGGAAACAGTGTCCGTTATAGCTCTACTTTAGAGATAGATATGTTGTATATTGCTATACCTATTGTTAAAAATAATCAGACTCTTGGCATAGTTCGACTCTCCCTTCCTCTAACAGAAGTGAACGAAAATATTAGTAATCTTCATAAAATAATTATTTTAGCTACCGCAATTGCTTTAGCTATCGCTTCCATAATTAGCTTAATAAT
>NBMG01000069.1 GCA_002084865.1 Candidatus Atribacteria bacterium 4572_76 | reverse complement strand
CTTGCCGGAGGGGCAATGATAATAAGTTATTTTTACGGACGCCGACGTAAAGAATTTTTTGAAGGCATTCCGAATAAAAAAGCAAATTATCTAACTAAAGAACTTTACGATAGATTTATTCAAGAATACGGAAGTTGTCTATGTAAAGATGTACAAAAGAAAATCTTTGGACGTTCTTTTAATTTTTGGGATGAAAAAGAGAAAGAATTATTTGAAGCCTCTGGTGGACATATAGATAAATGTCCTACCGTAGTAGCTAAAACTGCCCAGTGGACTTTTAAAATCATTAAAGAAGAAATCAATAAAAGCAAGGAAAAGAGGAAGGGATATGAGGATAAGCAGAGAACAGAAAATTAACATGTATAGAAGCATGATTAAAATTCGCAAATTCGAAGACAAGCTTGAACAAATATACCGGGATGGAAAATTAAATGGACACTCGCATACCTGTCATGGGGAAGAGGCTGTAGCAGTTGGTGCCATAGAAGCTCTTTCCGAAAAAGATATTATCTTTTCGAATCATCGGGGACATGGTCATTATTTAGCCCGGGGGACTTCTCCTAAAAATATTATGGCTGAATGTTACGGTAAAGTTACCGGAACAAATAAAGGGAGAAGTGGGAGCATGTATCTGGTTGACACAAAAAGAGGAATGCCGGTGGCAAGTGGAATTGTTGGAGGTAATATTTGTCTGGCTACCGGTTCGGCTTTAGCCAGTAAAATAAAAAAAGATGGTATAGTGACTTTAAGTATTTTTGGAGACGGAGCAACTAATATCGGCTTTTTTCATGAGGCACTGAACATGGCTTCTGTATGGAATCTACAACACACCGAGAGCAACATCAAAAGATAGAGAGGATATCCGATCGGGCAATCGCTTATTCCATGCCCGGGAAAACTGTTGACGGAACAGATGTTCTAAAAGTATATGAAGCGGTTAAAGAAGCAGTAGGAAGTATTCACCGAGGAGAAGGTCCTATTCTGATAGAATGTGTAGCTTATCGATTATCCGGACATTCATCGGGGGATTTGGGGGCTTATAGGCCAAAAGGAGAAATGGAAGAATGGAGGAAGATGTATGACCCGGTCGAAAAATATAAAACAAAACTCTTTAAGGAAAATATATTATCTTTCGAAGAAGCAGAAAAAATGGAACAAGAGATTCAAAAGGAGATAGATGAAGCAATAAAATTTGCCGTTGAAAGTGAAGAACCGCTTGCCAAAACAGTTGGTAAATTTGTATATCAGGAGGAAACCAATGGCTAAGATAATGTATATTGAAGCCTTAAAATCTGCTTTAAGAGAAGAAATGCGTAAGGATGAAAATGTTTTTGTTATGGGAGAAGATGTGACCAGATACGGATTTGGTATAAATAGAGGATTGGTAGATGAATTTGGTCCAGAAAGAGTAAGGAATACTCCTATTTCAGAAGCAGCAATTATCGGTTCAGCAGTAGGAGCAGCCCTACGGGGGATGAGGCCGGTAGCAGAGATAATGTTTGTGGATTTTATTATAATAGGATTAGATCAAATTGTAAATCAAGCCGCTAAAATGAGTTATCTGTCTAATGGTGAATTATCCGTACCTATGGTAATTCGAGCACCTGAAGGAACAGAATGGTTTGGAGGGGGCGCACAGCATTCTCAAACGCTTCATTCTATGTTTATGAATATCCCCGGATTAAAATTGGTTATTCCTTCTGATCCTTATGATGCCAAGGGACTTCTTAAAAGTTCAATTCGAGATAATAACCCGGTGATTTTCTTTGAACATAAACAGCTTTATACTCAAAAAGGGGAAGTTCCGAAAGAAGAATACACTATTCCCCTCGGTAAGGCAGCGGTAAAGAAGGAGGGGAAAGACCTTACTTTAGTGGCTACTTCCTGGATGGTTAAACACAGTTTGGAAGCTGCCGAAGATTTAAAAAGTAAAATAAGCATAGAAGTAATTGATCCCCGTACTTTAGTTCCCTTAGATAAAGATACCATTATTAATTCCGTCAAAAAAACCGGAAGATTATTAGTTGTCGATGAATCTCCGATAAGCGGCGGAATACAGGGGGAAATAGTTACAGTTGCTATGCAAGAAGCTTTTTGGAATATGGAATCTCCTCCCAGGAAGATAGGTTCTCTAAATACACCAATTCCCTTTGCCGAATCTTTGGAAAAAGAAGTTATTCCCACTAAAGAAAAGATTAAAGAAGAAATCTTGACCATGTTTTCCGATTAAAAGAAAAGAAAAAATGAAAGAGGAAAAAAATGTGGAAGATCCAGATTCCTAAAACAGAATCAAAAGTTGAAGAGGCCACTCTCTTTAAATGGCATAAAAAAGAAGGAGACAAAGTTATAAAGGGAGAACTCATTGCAGAAATAGAAACATTTAAGGCAGCAGTAGAAATAAATTCTCCCGAAACCGGTATTATTTATAAAATATTTGTTAAAGAAGAAGAAACAGTACCGGTAAATACAGTTATAGCAATTTTGGTTGAAGAAGGAGAAGAAATTTCTCCTGAAGATGTAAAGCCTTTTATGCGAAAACAAAAAGCAGAAGGCGTTTCTTTAAAAGAAGAAAAAATATCTTTTCCTAAAAAAGATTTTACCCATAGAAGTGATGTTAAAAATGAAAAAATAAAAATATCACCGATTGCCCGCAAATTAGCTTTAGCAAAAGGGGTAGATTTATCCTTGATTAATGGTTCTGGACCAGGAGGGGTTATTACCAAAAAAGACATAGAAGGATATCTTTCTAAAACAAAGGAAAAGACAAATCTTACCATCAAAGAAGTACATAAATTAACCGGAGTGCAAAAAATAAGCGCCGAAAGGCTTACTTATAGTAATAAAAATATTCCCCAGTTTACCCTTTGCAGGAAGGTAGACATTGCTTTACTTTTAAGTTTAAAGAAGGATTTAAATAATCAACCAAATCAGCCCCTTTCTTTAATTGATTTCATCATTAATTCCCTAACCCCTACCTTTAAAAAATTCCCCGAATTTAATGCGATATTCGAGGAAGAAAGTTACAAATTTATCAAAGAGATAAATATTGGTTTAGCGGTAGCCGCAGGCAGAGGATTGATGGTTCCGGTACTTAAAGATTTAGAAGGTAAAGATATTTTCGAAATAGCCCAATTAAGAAGAGAGATTACTGATAAAGCCTTAAAAGGAAAATTACATCCTGAAGACTTCGAGAAAGGGACATTTACTATTACTAATTTAGGTTTACAGGGCATTGAATATTTTACTCCCTTAATTAATCCTCCTCAGGTTGCTATTCTTGGAATAGGTAAATTAGAAAAAATGTCTCTTCCGCTAAGCCTTTCTGTGGACCATCGAATAATAGACGGAGCTAAAGGAGCCGATTTTTTACAGTTTCTATCCAAAAAGTTAGCTTCGTATAAAAGGGAGGTGATTAAAAGGTAAGGAAAGATTTTCTCGAAAAGAACTTAAGACGACTTAATAAATTTCAAAGAGGTCTTAAGGATAGCCAAGAATGAATTAGCTAAAGATTAAAATTTAAAAGGAGAAAAAAATGAAAAAGATAACATTATGGTTATTGGTTTTAACAGTAATTCTATCGACATTTTCAGCATTTATGGTAGCACAAGCAGCCGATAACGATTACGAAATTGTTATGGTAGTCAAACTTGAAGGAGTTGCCTGGTTTGATAATATGAGGTTAGGTATTGAACAATTCGCCAAGGACACCGGGGTTAATGCCTACCAAATTGGTGCCGATACGGCAGACCCAGCCTCTCAAGTAGCTCTAATTGAAGATCTTATTGCTAAGGGCGTTGACGCAATACTGGTTGTTCCCAATGATCCGGTAGCATTAGAGCCGGTATTTAAAAAAGCAAATGATGCTGGGATTCTTACTTTCACTCATGAAGCATCTAACCAGAAACAGGTAAGTTTTGATATAGAAGCCTTTGATAATGTTGCCTACGGAAGACATATGATGGATGTTATGGCTAAAGATATGAATTACGAGGGAGAATATGCTTGTTTTGTAGGTCATCTTACTTCCACAACTCATAATGAGTGGGTTGATGGTGAAATTGCCCAACAGAAAGAAAAATATCCTAAGATGAAATTAGTATGTGACAGAATAGAAGACCATGAAAATCAGCAAATTGATTATGAAAAAGCTTTAGAGCTTTTGAAAACTTATCCAAATATAAAGGGTATGATGGGAAGCGCTATGTGTGGAGTACCCGGATTTGCTCTGGCTATTGAAGAAAAAGGACTTATTGGCAAGGTAGCTGCATACGGGACCTGTTTGCCTTCCGTTGCCTATGATTATCTAAAGAGCGGTTCTGCCAAGTCGATTCATTTCTGGGTTCCAGCTGATGCAGGGTATGTTACTGCTAAAGTAGCCTGGGAACTTCTTAAGGGCAACGAAATTAAAGAGGGTATGGATTTAGGTAGACCCGGATATGAGAGCATAACTATCAAAAATAACCAATTTGGTGTTCCGGTTATCTATGGCAGCGCTTGGAAAGATGTTACTCTTGAAAATATAGACGAGTACGATTTATAGATCATATCTGCTACAGAGAAAAGATTGGTTGAAGGGCTGTTAGCCCTTCAACCAATCTTTAGTTAGTAAATCCTAAACTTTACTTAAATAAAATTTTTTTGATAATAGTATGAATTGATAGTATTATTTTATCACTACCGGATGTAAAGACAGTATTTAAGAATTATTTTGATACATTTTTTTTATTAAGTTGCAGCTAAAATTTGTGTAAAAAGTATTACCCTGGTGAGGTTATGATGGTGGAAAAGTTAGAAAAATTATTAGTAGTTAAAGATATAAGTAAATCATATGTGGGTGTACAAGCATTAGATAAAGTCAATTTGTCAATAGATAAAGGTGAGATACATTGCCTGGTCGGTGAAAATGGATCGGGAAAATCTACCTTGATAAAGATAATATCCGGAGTAGTTAAACCGGACGAGGGAGAAATAATAATAAATGGTAAAAAATTTCAGAATTTACATGCTATCGATTCGATAAGAGAAGGAATACAGGTAATCTACCAAGACCTGTCTTTATTTTCTAACCTTACTATCGCTGAAAATATTTCCCTAAATCAAATTATAGAAAGAAAGAAGAGATTTATTAATTGGGAAGAGATAAAAAGTATTGCTGAGAGAGAACTTTCCAATATTAATAAAAAGCTGGATTTAGATGAAAGAGTAGAAAATATTTCTATCGCTAATAAACAGCTTGTAGCTATCTGCAGGGCATTAACTCAAGATGCCAAACTTATTATCATGGACGAACCCACCACGGCAATTACCAAAAG
>NBMG01000068.1 GCA_002084865.1 Candidatus Atribacteria bacterium 4572_76 | reverse complement strand
CGTGATGAGGCTGTAGAACTTGCTCAAAATGCCGGTTTACAGAATCCTTATAATGAAGTTACTATGAATACATCAGAATGGTTTCCGGAGAGTGCTGATGCCCCCGGTGAAATCCAGATTACCTTACTTGCAGGAACTTTTTATATTCAAGGATATGGAGCCAATGGTTTACTTCCTAATATACTCACAGTAAAAAAATAATTAATTATCCGGTAGTAAAGCAAGCGCATTACCTCTTAATATTTTGGTAGTAAAGCAAGCGCATTACCTCTTAATATTTTGTAAATAATAAGGATTTGATTTTATAATTAGAATTTTAACATAGTGCAAAGAAGTATTTAATTTTTAAAATTAGAAAAATCTATATTTGGAAGTAAAAATTTGCAGTTGTAAAATTTAAAAGTTCCATGCCTAATTCTTTTATAATATTCAAGATAAAAATGAAATTACAGTTATTATCGATCAATTTAAAATTGATGAGCGGAACCTTATAAAAGGAAGGTTAGATAATGATGGGTAAAATGTGCCAATGGTATAATCAAACTTCCGGGATGAAGAGAGCTTATGATAAAGGTTTGTTAGACAAAAAATGGATTGAGAATTACTGCTGGAATGAGGGAAATGGTTGTATCAGAAAGAAAAAGTTTGAAGAAGAAGGGTATGTATCTCCTGATTATGTCCTTCCTGATGGTACTATTGATAAGAAGTTAAAAGAAATAATTGAGAGCAGAGGTTATTTTTAAATCATTATTTTTTATTATAATAGAAAAAGTAAAAGGTAAAAGAAGGTTACTATTCTAATATCTTATTTAATTGCAGTTAGTCGTTCCCATCTTTTTTCAGAAATATCTTTTTTACAGATTTCAATTAATTCGTTAATTACTTTTTGCTTTAATATTTCTTCAATGGGGATACTTTTAGAAATTTTTATTTGATGCCTTAAACCATTGGCAGGATAATTATTTCTAAAAGCGACAATATTTATAGTTTTATCATCGTAAAATACTTTAATATCATAATCTTTTTCTTCAAAAGAAAAAGAAACTTTCTTATATAAAATCATAGCCATTATTTTAACCAACACCTCCTGTTTTATAATTGAAATTCTTCCGGTTCCGCATTTTTAAAACTTTCTTGGCAAGATTTTAAATCATGGTCAATAGCATCCCAGATTTTTTTAAGCTGTTCTTCATTCCATTTGTACATTCGTTTATTTGAACACTGCGATAAACTCCGCAGGCTATCTAAAACCCGTTGGACTCTCCTTTTAGCAACACGTTTAAAACGTTGTTCTTTTGTTTCACCTTTCATAAGTTACTCCTTTTAATAAAAACATTATTTTAAATATAATATACATCATAAAGAACTTTTTGTCAATCATTATTTCTAATATAATGTTTAATAATATATTTATTAATCTTCCAAACTCGGCTAACTTAGATAAAAATTAAAGTACAGCAGATTACTTTAAAATTTCCAGACCTTTGGTATTTTGCTAAAAAACTTTTTTATATTCATATTTTTCTTATAAAAATATGAATATGATTATAATAATTTATATTTTTATATTTTCTTGCAAATCCTGATTAATTTTGTTATAATTTCTAATCAAAAATGATTTTAATCTTATCAGAGAAACCTGACAGAGGACCGTCCCCTGGTAGGGGTTAAGGAGGCTTGTTGTTATGCTGGTAAATTCCGTTCTGGATGCGATAGGAAATATTCCTTTGGTTCAATTAAAAAAGATGTCTTCGGGAAATGTATTTGTAAAAGCTGAACATTTAAATCCCGGTGGAAGCATTAAAGATAGAGTAGCCAAACACATTATCGAAATGGCGGAAAAAGAAGGAAAACTTAAACCGGGAATGACCATTATTGAGGCAACTTCCGGGAATACCGGAATTGGTTTAACTTTAGTGGGAGTGCAGAAGGGCTATCAGGTAATTTGTGTAATGCCGGAAAATATGAGTGAAGAACGGAAGAAAATAATTCAAGCTTTTGGCGGCGAGATTCTCTTCACCTCAGCCCAAGGGAGCCTGCCCGGAAGCATAAAAAAGATGCGGGAGATTACCGAAGCAGAACCGGAAAAATATTTTGTTGCCGACCAGTTTGTAAATCCCCATAATCCCGAGATTCATTATCAGCAGATTGCCCCTGAAATTTGGGAAGATATGAAGGGGAAGATAGACGTCTTTATAGCCGGGGTAGGAAGCGGAGGAACCCTTCAGGGAATTGGGAAATTTCTCAAAGAAAAAAATCCTAAAGTAAAAATTATAGCAGTAGAACCAAAAAACAGTTCTGCCTTGTTGGGTCAGGAACCGGGGCTTCATCAGATTCAGGGAATCGGAGACGGATTTATCCCTGCTGTCCTGGATGTAAAAATGGTAGACATGGTCTTTACGGTTACCGATGAAGAAGCTATCGAAACTACCCGCCAACTTTCCAAAGAAGAAGGATTGCTGGTAGGGACCTCATCGGGAGCCAATGTCTTTGCTGCCCTTCATGTGGATAATGGGCGTAACCGTGTAGTGACCGTATTGCCTGACCGGGCAGAAAGGTACTTCAGTACCGCGCTTCTTTAGCTTTTAATTTTCGATATTTCTGAAAATATCTCTACTATTTTAGGGTCAAACTGAGTACCGCTTCCGCGTTTAAGTTCCCGGATAGCCGCTTCTTCGGTTAGGGCTTTACGATAGGGTCGATCGGATTTCATAGCATCATAGGCATCGGCTACAGCCAGAATGCGGGCACCTAAAGGTATATTTTCCCCGGATAATCCATCAGGATAGCCTTTGCCATTAAACCATTCGTGATGATGTCTGATTAATGGTCTTATAGGGTGTAATAATTCTATGGGTTGAATGATGCTTTCGCCAACAAGGGGATGTTTCTTGATTTCATCGTATTCCTTGACGGTTAAACCCTTAGAATTATTTAGAACAATTCCTCTTACCCCAATCTTTCCGATATCGTGCAGCATCGATGCGTATTTCAATAATTCTTTTTCTTCTTCTGGTAGGTCAAGTTTTTGGGCGATTAATGCTGCATGTTCCACTACTCTTGCCGAATGGCCATGAGTATAGGGGTCTTTTGCTTCAATGGCCTGGGCTAATGCTTTTGTAATTTCAAAATAACTATCCTGAATTTTTTGATATAAACGGGCATTATTAATAGCAATTGCTGCTCCCTCAGAAAATGACCTCAGCAAGTCTATTGTATCGGAGTTAAGAGAAGTATTTTCTAAATTTATTACTCCTATTACTTTATCTTCTACAATTATAGGGATGATTAAAAGTTGTTTTATGCGCCTACGAATTAGCTTTATTTTTGAAAAATTTTTATCATTTTCTAAGTCTTCAATATATAAGAATTTTTTGTTTCTGACCACCCAACCGATAGTATTTTCATTTTCAGCAAAAGTAATTTTATCGATATTTTTTTCACTCTTATCATAGGGAATTTTAATAAAGAAAATACGTTTCTTTTTATCTAAAAGCATAATCGAACCCCTGCCGGCAGCGCTAATTTTAATAGAAAAATCTAAAATAGTTTGTAAAATATCATCAAGTTTTAATGTCGAACTAATAGTTCGGGAGATCTGATAAAGTACGGATAGTTGGTCTTTAGATTTTTTTAACTCTTTGGTTCGAAATCTAACTTTTTCTTCTAATTTATTACTAAATTCTTCTAACTTTTTCTTGTTTCGACTTAATTCTTCATTTTTTTCTTTTAATATCTGAGCAAAATTTTTACCGGTAATAAAGATTAAAGCAAAGGCTACCCCTACAACCAGGATGGTAGTAACAATATACTGAGTATCTAAATAAAGATAAGAGGTTGATTTGAATAGACCTTTATAGGGGATGAGATTAAAATATTCCAATAAAACTACAGCACTATAACTAATAAAAGCGATAGAGGTAATGATTATTCCTTCTTTGGGGTTAGACAAAAAACTGGCATAAAGGATAGTGAAGACATAAAAAATAGCCCCAACCCATAGTGCGCCGCCAATGTAATAAAAAATAGCGGTCATGAACATTAGGCCTATAATATAATGGGCAAAATTGAAGCTCTTTAATGTTTTAAGATTAATTTTCCGCTTTTTTATAAAGTATTGAGCTAAGTAGCTAAAAGCTGCCCAACCAAAAATAAGAAATAAAATTTCCGCATAGAAGAAAATATGGAAGAAATATTTTAGAATAAAAACAACAATAAAGAAAACTGATAAAGTAAAAAAGCTATAACTAAAATCAGTTATTAATCTTGCTTTTATATTTTCAAATTCTTCGTTTTCAGGACTTTGATTCAAATTAATAGTTCCACCACCTACTTTTTTTATAAAACTCTGGTTGGATAATTTATATATATATATTATTAATTAATATGAGTTTCTTTTCGGTAAATATGTTTTCTCTAAAATAAAAAAAGTCGGTAGTCTGGCGGTCATAGTATTAAAATACCTTAGACCCATAACTTTGCGTCTTATCCTTTCGGATAGTTTGCCTTTTTCAACTTTATGAAATATTTTTACTTGATAGTGTAACCTTTAACATTAATTTTTGGGTTGGCTTAGTCTGTGAAAAATTCTTCTTTTTTTATCAGTTGAATAAAAAAAGAGGCATGAAAATAATTTGTAAATCTAAATTTTTGGCATTATAATATTATTAAAACATAAAAAGTAAATAAAATAGTAATGTAGGGGCACGATGCATCGTGCCCACAGAAAAAATCAGGTAATACTGCGGTGAGGGCACAATTCATTGTGCCCCTACAATTCAATTATAACCAACTGGATAGGGATAGAGAGAAGGCTGAAAAATATAAATCCTAAAAGGATAAATGTGACATATGAAAGGTAAAGAAAAAACCAAAGAGCAATTGATGGATGAATTAGTGAAATTACGCCGGCAAATTACTGATTTACAAAAACTGGGGATTAAACACCAGCAGACAGAAGATACATTACGTGAGAAAGGAGAAAAATATCGTACTTTGATAGAATTGACTGATATAGGCATTCAAATAGAGACAGTAGAAGGTCGCATACTTGAATGTAATACTGCCGGAGCAAAGATGTTTGGTTACACCAAAGAAGAGATGATCGGGCTAACTTTAACTGACTTAGTTCCCGAAGAGTTTGCGCAAAAATTACCCAGGATTATTACCGACAAGGAAACTTCTAACGGTATTTTCGTACCTCGGATAAGTAAAAAGAAAGATGGTACTATTTTCCCCACCGAGATTGCCACTAAAATTATTAATATCGCAGGAAAACCCAGACTCATTGCTTTTATTCGTGATATCACCAAACGCAAGGAAGCAGAGAAAAAGCTAAGAAAAGCCCGAAAGATGTTTGCCAGTCTCTTTAATAGCAGTCCGGAAGCCACTCTTTATCATGATAAAGAAGGTCGTATCATAAATATAAATCCTCGCTTTACCGAACTATTCGGCTATACCCCAGAAGAGATTATAGGCAGAAAAATTGATGAAGGGATGATTTATCCTGAAAACAAGATAGAAGAGGGAGAAAGATTAACTAAGAATGGATTAACTTTTAAAGGTATTTCTGAATATGAAACTATTAGAAAGAAAAAAGANNNGATAAAAAACCTCAGGGGACTCTCGCTTTATATAGGGATATCACTGAACGTAAAAAAGCGGAAGAAACCTTACGAAAAAGCCAGCAGGAATTTGCCGCTGTATTTAACAGCAGCCCGGAAGCTTTAGTTTATGTAGATGAGAATAGTAACATTGTAAATATAAACCCTCGCTTTACCGAACTATTCGGCTACACATTAGAGGAGATAAAAGGTAAAGATATTGATAGCGGGATAATTCACCCTTCTAGTAAATTGAAAGAGGGGGAGAGGTTAACTAAAGGATCATTTGAAGGTTATCTTAATTATGAAACCATCAGAAAAAAGAAAGATGGCACTCTATTCCCGGTATCTTTGTCCGTTTCTAACATTACAATCGATGGCAAGTTAACAGGGGGAGTAGCCACTTATGTCGATATTACCGAACGGAAAAAACTGAAAGAAAAGTTACAAAAGTTAGCTCACTTTGATGTTCTTACCGGTAGCTATCGTAGAGGGTATGGTCTAAACCTACTTGAACAACAAATTAAAACAGCTAATCGAAGGAACACTTTGATCACATTATTCTATCTCGATATAGACAGATTTAAATATATTAATGATACCTTCGGTCATAATGAAGGGGATAAGGTCTTAAAAGAAGCAGCTAAACTATTTAAATCTACCCTAAGAGAGGTTGATATCATCTGCCGTATCGGGGGAGATGAATTCCTACTAATCTTACCCGATACCTCTCCTGAAAAGGCACCTCAAATTAGGGAAAGAATAAATAAAAATTTAAAAAAATT
>NBMG01000067.1 GCA_002084865.1 Candidatus Atribacteria bacterium 4572_76 | reverse complement strand
CTTCTTTTTCTCTTCTATTTTCTTCACGATATACGATATACGAAATACGATATACTAATTAAAATTGTTTCAAAAATCTTAAATCATTTTCGAAAAATAATCGGATATCGTTTATGCCATATTTTAGCATAGCAATTCTCTCTGCTCCCATTCCAAAGGCAAAGCCAGAATATTTTTCCGGGTCGTATCCTACCATCTTAAAGACTACCGGATCGGTTACCCCTGCGCCCATAATCTCTAACCATCCACTATATCCGCAAGCTCTACACCCTTTTCCATGACATAACAGACAAGATACGTCTACTTCTGCGCTCGGTTCCGTAAAAGGAAAATAACCCGGCCTAAACCTTACTTTCCTGTCTTCGCCAAACATTCTGTGCACAAAAACAGTTAAAACGCCTTTCAAATCACCAAAAGTAATATCTTTATCTACTGCTAAACCTTCTATCTGATGAAACATGGGCGAATGAGTACTGTCCGCAGCATCACGCCTATAACATCTTCCTATAGTAATCATCCTAACCGGAGGCTGCTGCTTTTCCATAACCCTTATTTCCACTGGTGAAGTATGAGTTCGAAGTAAAATTTCTCTGTTTATGTAAAAAGAATCCTGGTCATCTCTGGCAGGGTGGTCCTTGGGAATATTAAGTGCTTCAAAGTTATAATAATCTAACTCTACCTCCGGGCCTTCTTCTATTTTAAATCCTAAACTTAAAAATATTTCTTCTATTTTCTTTAAAACCAGAGTAATAGGATGAGTGCCTCCGCGTTCATGTTTTCTCCCGGGAAGGGTAATATCTACACTTTCCTCATGTAATTTTTTATTTTTTTCTATTTTTTCTATCTCTGTAGTTTTTATATCTAATAGTTTTTCAATATCTCTTTTGGTCTGGTTCAATAACTGCCCAATTTTTGGCCTTTAAATTCTTAACCAAATTTGATTTAGAAAAAATTTCTTTTTTAACCTCTTCTATCTTATTTTTCAATAGTGCCCCCTCCTTATCATTAATGGTTCCGATAAAATAAAAAAGGTTTATAATTTTCTTCGCCTCGTAAAGGGACGAAAATTATAAACCTTTTCCGCGGTACCACCCTTCTTGATCTGCTTTCTATCAAGCAAATCCGTACTTTGCCCCTTTTAACAGTCCGTACTTTGCCCCTTTTAACAGTAGGGTACTGGCAAAACTTACTTTTTAAAATTTCAGTCTGCAGTTCTAAAGTGAATTTCGATTATTGTCTAACCAGACTAAGCATCAAGTTAGTTATAACCTACTTATTTTTATCATAACCTTTAACGAAAAATATTTCATAGATATTAATCTGTAAAAAATTAAACTTAATTCAAGCCTCCTTTAGCTACTTTCACCACACTAACAAATGCTTCGTGATTCCTTACTGCTAATTCAGCTAATATTTTCCGATTGATTTCTACTCCTGTAACCTTTAAACCTCTTATAAATTTACTATAAGAAATTCCTTCGTTTCTGGCAGCAATACCAATTCTGGTTATCCATAAACTTCTAAAATCTCTTTTTCTCACTCTTCTATCTCTATAGGCATAAGAAAGTGCCTTCATCATAGCTTCATGAGCAGTACGATAAAGTTTGCTTTTTGCCCCCCAATATCCTTTAGTTAATTTTAATACTTTTTTTCTTCTTCTTCGTGAGGCAACACTATTTGTCGCTCTTGGCATACCATTCACTCCTTATTTTTTATATGTCCTTCCCGCACCCACTTTCGTGAGTGTAAACTTCAGCGGGAATCTATTCTTCTTCTATCTTCTGGTTTCTTTGGGCACGATGCATCGTGCCCCTATTTCTAAATTCCGCATTAAGTGCGAAATAACAAAAAATAATGTACTAATATTTTTGAAAAATATTAAGAATAAGGTAGCAATACTTTAATAGTTTTTGTCTCGACACTGCTAACCGTAGTATCTTTCCTTAGATTTCTCTTGCGCTTTGCAGTCTTTTTAGTCAAAATATGACTTTTATAAGCCTTTGACCTTATTACCTTACCTGAACTGCTCAACTTAAATCTTTTTGCTGAACTCTTATGCGTCTTCATTTTGGGCATATGCACTTAACCTCTTTTCTAGTAATGTTTTATATTATTTAGGCATTAAAACTAAAATCATATTCCGTCCTTCTAACTTTGGCTCCTTTACAACCTTGGCAATTTCTTCGGTATGTTTAGTTATATTCTCTAATATTTTTCTTCCTAAATCTACATAATTCATTTCTCGCCCTCTAAACATTATAGTGATTTTCACCTGATTACCTTCTTCTAAAAATTTACATAGATTTTTTACTTTAAAATTGTAATCATGTTCTCCAATATTAGGGCGCATTTTTATTTCTTTCATTCCACCGCTTTTCTGTTTCTTCTTCCCGCTTCTATTTTTTTTATCCAGTAAGTATTTATATTTTCCGTAATCGATAATCCTACAAACCGGAGGATTAGCATCTGGTGCAACTTCAACTAAGTCAAGATTACTCTTTTCAGCAAGCTCAAGGCCCTCCTTTTTACTTACTACCCCTACCTGTTTACCTTCAAAATCTATAAGCCTGATCTTCTCTGCTCTGATTTTCTCATTTATTCTTAACTTTGATGTTGACTTAATACTTATTTTCCTCCTTTACATCGCTTAAAGATGAGCAATTCGTCAATTTTTATACATTTCAAATTAGTTTTTTAGCTCAACTTTAAAATATAATTTTACTAATTTTGATAGATAAAAAAATATAACTCTTAACTTTCCTTAAAATATTTAAGAAACCTTCATTATTTTTAAAAAACTATAACATATTCTTTATTTATAGTCAATACATTAATCAGTATCAAGTATATATCGAGTATCGCGTAAAGAAAAAAATCTATCAAACCGCCTACTTAACTAATTATATGATCGCTCATTCAAATTATATTTACCAATTAATCTCAAGATAAGGTTTTTTCTTCGACTTCTTTTAAAACATCTTCGATAAACTTGGTTAGCTTTATCTTCCCCAAGTCTCCTTTTCCTCTCTTTCTTACTGAAGCGAAACCCTCTTCTACTTCTTTATCCCCGAATATCAACATATAGGGTATCTTTTCCATCTCAGCTTTTCTTATCTTAGCCCCAATTTTGTCATTAATCTCGTCTAATTCTGCCCTTATATTATATTTACGTAACTCGTCCACTATATTTTTTCCATACTCAACATGCCTGTCGGCAATAGGCAGTAATCTTACCTGAACGGGGGCTAACCACAAAGGAAATGCTCCGGCATAATTTTCGATAAGTATCCCAATAAATCTCTCTATACTTCCCAGAACAGTTCGATGCAGCATAACCGGCCTTTCTTTATTCCCTTCTTTATTAATATAGTAAAGATCAAATTTTTCCGGCATAATAAAATCTAACTGGATGGTGCCGCACTGCCAACTTCTGCCTATGCAATCCTGTAAATGAAAATCTATTTTAGGACCGTAAAATGCCCCGTCACCTTCATTTATAATATAGTCTATCTTTTTATCTTTTAAAGCTTCTTCCAGACTGCTGGTAGCCTTTTCCCATATTTCATCAGAACCCATGGCATTTTCCGGTTTAGTACTTAATTCCACGCGATAGGAAAAACCAAAAGTCTTATACATCTTATCAGTTAAATCGATAACTCCTTTTATCTCATCTTTAATCTGTTCCGGGGTCATATATATATGGGCATCATCCTGAGTAAAACACCTTACCCTGAAGAGTCCGTGAAGCACTCCGGACAATTCATGTCTGTGCACTAACCCTAATTCTCCCATTCTAAGCGGTAAATCTCTATAACTGTGAAGGGCAGTCTTGTAAATCAAAATTCCTCCGGGACAATTCATCGGTTTAATAGCATAATCTTCTTCATCTATCCTGGTAAAATACATATTTTCCTTATAATGATCCCAATGCCCGGATTTTACCCATAATGATTTATTTAAGATAATCGGGGTTTTGACTTCCGTATAACCACTCTTGCAATGTTCCTCTTTCCAGTAATCCTCCAGGATATTTCTTAACACCATTCCTTTGGGATGGAAGAAAGGAAAACCGACTCCCACATCATGAAAGCTGAATAAATCTAAATCTTTTCCTAATTTTCGATGGTCTCTCCTCTTTGCTTCTTCAATTAATTTTAGATAATTGTCCAGTTCGGATTTTTTATCGAATGAGGTTCCATAAATACGCTGTAGCATCTTATTTTTTTCGTTTCCCCTCCAGTAGGCACCGGCAATACTTAAAAGTTTAAAAGCTTTTACCTTCCCGGTAGAAGGAATATGGGGGCCTCTACATAAATCAATAAAATCACCCTGCTGATATAAGGTAACCATATCACCTTCTATATCCTTAAGGAGTTCTATTTTATAATCTTCCTTTTGTTCTTTAAATAATTTTTTAGCCTCTTTTTTGCTTATTTCTATTCTTTTTAGAGGGAGATTTCTATCCACTATCTCTTTCATCTTCTTCTCAATAAGCGCTATATCCTCCGGAGTAAAGGAACGGTCTAAATCAAAATCGTAGTAAAAACCATCCTTAATGGCTGGCCCAATAGCTAATTTTACCTGGGGGAACAATTCCTTTACCGCTTGAGCCATAATATGTGAACTGCTATGATGATAAATTTCTCTGCCTTCAGGTGAAGCAAAAGTTATAATCTTAATCCGGTCATTATCCTCAAGGACATAACTTAAATCCTTTTCCACTCCATTTACTATGCCGGCAATTGCCTCTTTACCTAATTTTTGGCTTATTTTGGCAGCAGCATCATATAAAGTAGAGCCTTTATCCAATTTTATTTCCGAACCATCTGATAAAATGACTTTAATCTCTGACATAATATCTACCTCCTTATAATTAAATAAAAAACTTCTTGTCCTGTATCAGAAAAGGACGAGAAGTTTAAATTAATAATCTCGCGGTTCCACCTTTTTTTGGTTGAAGTTAATCTCTAAGATTAACTCGAACCCGCTTAAAAATATTTTATCGGATATTGCCCGCCTAATCTTACTATCCTTTTATAATTTCAAATTAGGGATTTAATGCAGAAATGGTATTCGATTAAACTTTTATGCAGAAACTTACACCTTTATTAATATCTGCTCTCTTTAAAAAAGCTTGACCTACTGTTTTCTACGTAATTTTATTTTATTATCATATTTTAAGTGGTGGGCGGTACTGGATTCGAACCAGTGACTTCTTGCGCGTCGAGCAAGCATTCTACCACTGAATTAACCGCCCGCTACTTGGTACCCGATTTATTTATTGAAATTCAAAACTAAATGGAGGCGGCACTCGGATTCGAACCGAGGATGAAGGATTTGCAGTCCTCTGCCTTCCCACTTGGCGATGCCGCCCTATTTAATTTTTATAAAGATGGAGCGGAAAACGGGATTTGAACCCGCGACCCTCGCCTTGGCAAGGCGATGCTCTACCACTGAGCTATTTCCGCAATAAACCTGGTGCCGAGACCCAGAATTGAACTGGGGACACGTGGATTTTCAGTCCACTGCTCTACCGACTGAGCTATCTCGGCATTTAAAATCGCTAAAAAATGGTAGGCGGAACAGGGCTTGAACCTGTGACCCCTGGCTTGTAAAACCAGTGCTCTCCCAACTGAGCTATCCGCCCGCTTATTCCGTTTTTTGCTATGCAAGTGATATTATAACATCTCTCTTTTTCTTTGTCTATAATAATATTAGCATAATTTTTAAAAATTCACCAATTAAATTAGTCGTTAGTGAATAGTGAATAGTCGTTAGTACTAAATACATTTTTTCAATTGTTATTTCATGGTTACAAGATACAGGTTTATTTAGTTATTTAGTTACCTAGTTTACCAGTTGGCCAGTTAATTATATTCGTTAATTTCAAATATAAGTTCCCAGTTGTAAGATGAGAACTAGGTGATACAGCTAATTAACCTGATTTTAATTCTTCAAGCGAGTAAGGGTTTTTAATAAACTGGCTAACCATCTTCATATTATACTATATATTCTTATGTTTTCTTTTCTTTACTAATAAATACTATTCACTAACGACTATTCACTATTTTAAAATGGTATATCCTCTTCTGATATTGAAGTGTCTTCATTAATTGGTTCATCAGGGATGTTCTCTTCGGCGGCTTCTGCTGGACCTTCTTTTGCAGCACCTGTATCTTTCACTAAATCTAAAAATTGTACAGTTCTGGCATTAATTTCAAAAGAAGTTCTCTTGTTTCCTTCTTTATCCTGCCAATTATTAGACCTTAATTCACCGCTTATAGCCACTCTTCTGCCTTTTTTCAAAAACTGTGAAACATTTTCTGCTTGTTTCCCCCAGGTTGTTACATTTATAAAGAGAACGTCTTCTACGTTATTTCCTTCCTGATTTCTATAAGTCCTATTTATAGCAATGCCAAATTTACATACCCCTGTCCCGCCGGGAGTGTATCTTAGTTCCGGGTCTCTGGTCAATCTACCAATACCGATAAAACTGTTTAAATCACCAAAAGTAGCCATAAAAAAAATTTCCTCCTTTTTTGTTTTAAATTAATTATTTTTATTCATCACAGCAACGCCGTGATGCTACAACACGACACATTTTTTTTGTTATTTTATCACAATATTTACCAATTTCCCAGAAACAACAATAATTTTTATAATCTTTTTAGCCTCAATTTTTTCTTGTATTTTCGGCAGAGAAAGTGCTTCCTCTTTTATTTTATCATCACTGTAAGAGGCAGGAACTGTTAATTTTCCTCTCAGTTTTCCGTTTACCTGGACTATAATTAGCTTTTCCTCTTCTTCTAACATCTTCTTATCATATTTAGGCCAGGGCAGTGTATAAATACTTTCTTTGTTCCCCATCTCCTGCCATAGCTCTTCTGAAAAATGGGGAGCGATTGGACCTAAAAGTCTGACTATCATTTCCAAAGCCTCTTTTAAAATAAAAATATCTCCTTCTTTTCCCTGTTTTTCTTCTGCCTCTATTTGAAATTTATACACTTCATTAACTAACTCCATGATAGCACTAATAGCAGTATTAAAATGAAATCTTTCTTCGATATCTTCGGTAACCTTTTTAATGGTTTGGTGGGTTTTCTGTCTTATTTTTTTAGCGTCCACACTTATATCTTCCGGGGAAATTTCTTCCTTACTTTTTGGCTTTTTAAAATAATCGATATTATTGTAAATTAACCGCCAAACTCGGTTCAAGAATCGAGATGCCCCTTCCATCCCTTTATCCGTCCATTCCATATCTACTTCCGGAGGACCGGCAAACAGCATCATTACCCTAGTAGCATCAATACCGAATTTTGAAAATATTTTTCCCGGATTAACTATGTTACCTTTTGATTTAGACATCGCTGCCCCATCTTTGCAGACCATCCCCTGGGTGAAAAGTCTTTTGAAAGGTTCTTTAAAATTAACAAAACCCATATCATAAAGCGCTTTTGTGAAAAAACGCGAATATAAAAGGTGTAATATAGCGTGCTCTACCCCGCCGATATACTGGTCTACCGGCATCCAGTACTTTAATTCTTCAACATCAAATGGCGCCGTATCAGTTTTGGGAGAACAAAATTTAAGGTAGTACCAGGAAGAACAGACAAAAGTATCCATGGTGTCTGTTTCTCTTTTAGCTTCCTTGCCGCATTTTGGACAAATCGTATTGACAAATTCTTTACTGCTGGCCAGTGGTGACATTCCTTTGGGCCTAAAATCAACATTTTCCGGAAGTAAAACCGGCAAATCGCTTTCGGGCACAGGAACCATCCCACAATCGTCACAATAAATCATAGGTATAGGTGCACCCCAATAACGCTGACGCGAAATAAGCCAATCTCTTAATCTGTAATTAACCTCTCTCTCCCCAGCCCCTTTTTTAATCAGATAATCAATTATAATATCTAATGATTTACTGCTTGGCAAGCCGTTAAATTGTCCGGAATTAACCATAATGCCTTCTTCGTCAAAAGCAGCCTCCATAGTATCAGAAGTAATCTTTTTATCCTCTGGTTGAATAACTATTCTAAAGATGGGAATCTCTTCATTATTTAAGGGATTTATTACATATTTACCGGTAAAACATCCTTTTTTTTCTAAGATGCCTGATACTCTATCTATAGCGCTCTCTTTGCTTACCTCTTCCTTGAAACTCTTAATTTCATCTTTATTGGGAGAGTCTTTCATTATCTCTTCTACTAAGGGATGCTCTGGAGATAATAGAAAATAAGTTGCTCCATAGAGAGTGTCGGGTCGGGTAGTAAAAACCGGAATCGTCTTATCGCTCCCCTTTATGGGAAATTCAACCCTCGCCCCCTTACTTCTGCCTATCCAATTTCTCTGCATAGTTAATACTTTTTCCGGCCATTCTTCCAGGCATTCTATGTCATCGAGTAATCTTTGGGCATATTCGGTAATCTTGAAAAATCATATTGGTTAGGGTATCCTTCATCTTCTTAATATTCATTTTAGTCCAAATTGAAGGATGAATTTTATTTTTTATAGCAGCATTCTCCGCGGGTAAGCCAAAGGCATCCCAGCCCATGGGGTGCAGAATATTATATCCCTGAGAATGTTTATATCTGGCCACTACATCACCGATAACGTAGTTTTTCACGTGTCCCATGTGGGGTTCGCCTGAAGGATAAGGGAACATTTCCAAAACGTAGTATTTTGGTTTTTTAAAATCAACATAAGATTTAAAAAAATTATTTTCCTTCCAATATTCCCGCCATTTTTTTTCAACTTCACTAAAATTATATCTTTCTTCCATCTCTATCTTCCTCCTTAAAAATAAAAATCCCGTCTCAGGCAATTAATTAGACTATTACCAGGGACGAGATTCTTCTCGTGGTACCACCCTTGTTCAGTAGATTTTTGAAGGTGAGTTTAAAGGTTTTTTATCAGCTTTCACCGGATACTGATTCTCTTTTTGAAAATATACCTTTCAATCCTTCGCATGGTCTTTTTCTTTCTCAGTTCATTTTTAGTATAATTGAAAAAAAAATAAAAGTCAAAATAAATTCGTATCG
>NBMG01000066.1 GCA_002084865.1 Candidatus Atribacteria bacterium 4572_76 | reverse complement strand
ATTATTAAGGAGGCTGAAAAATGGGAGAAAAGATGTTAATGAAAGGGAATGAAGCCATAGGAGAAGCAGCAATTCGCGCAGGATGCCATTTTTATTTTGGATATCCGATTACCCCCCAAAGTGAATTAACTGCTTATATGTCTAAAAAATTGCTCAAGATTAAGAATGCAGCTTTTATACAGGCTGAAAGTGAAATAGCAGCAATAAACATGGTTTACGGAGCAGCCGCTACCGGGGTAAGAGCCATGACTTCTTCTTCAAGTCCGGGAATAAGTTTGAAGCAAGAAGGAATTTCTTATATCGCCTGTGCTGAGTTACCATGCGTAATAGTGAATATGCAGAGAGGTGGCCCGGGATTAGGGAGTATACAACCCGGACAAGCTGATTATTTTCAAGCCACCAAAGGTGGGGGGCACGGTGATTATCATTTAATTGTTCTTGCACCATCTTCAGTGCAAGAATTAGTAGACCTTACTATGGATGCTTTTGATTTAGCGGATAAATATACTAATCCGGCAATGATATTAGGTGATGGACTCCTGGGTCAAATGATGGAATCAGTAGAATTTAAAGAAAAACCCAAAGCTGATCTGCCAGATAAAAAGGGGTGGACTTTAACCGGGTGTAAAGGAAGAAAAAAACATACTATTGTTCCCTTTGATCTGGACCCTTACGAAATGGAAAAAGTGAATTTTAAAATTCAAGAGAAATATAATAAATTAAAAGAAAAAGAAGTTAGATATGAAACGATTAATTTAGATAACGCTGATTTAATAGTAGTTGCTTACGGAACAGTAGCTCGGATTGTAAAAACTGTAATTGATAATGCCAAAAAAGAGGGAATTAATGTTGGCTTAATCAGGCCAATTACTCTCTTTCCTTTTCCGGAAAAGATAATTGCTGAGGCTTCCGAAAAGGTAAATAAGTTTTTGGTAGCTGAAATGAGCTTGGGTCAGATGGTAGAAGATGTTAAATTAGCAGTGAACGGCAAGGCAGAAGTTAATTTTTATGGTAGAGTGGGTGGAGTCATACCTACACAAGCTGAAATTTTAACTGAAATAAAGAAATATTTAAAATAAATTAACTATATTTTTAATATAGTATTACGGAGGTGTGAAATAATATTATGAAGAAAGTTTTTGAAAGCCCCAAATCTTTAACCAAAGTTCCTTTTACTTATTGCCCCGGATGTCATCATGGCATCGCTCACCGTTTAGTAGCTGAGGTTTTAGATGAATTTGGAGTAAGAGAAAACACCATTGGAGTATGTCCGGTAGGCTGTTCAGTATTTGCCTATGTGTTTTTTGATTGTGATATGGTTTGCGCAGCACACGGAAGAGCTCCTGCTGTTGCTACCGGAATGAAAAGAGCAAAACCAGATTCTATTGTATTTACTTATCAGGGAGATGGGGATTTGGCTTCTATTGGTACGGCAGAAATAGTGCATACTGCTAACCGAGGTGAGAATATTACGGTGATATTCATAAATAATGCTATCTACGGGATGACCGGTGGGCAGATGGCACCCACTACTTTAGTAGGACAGGTAACCCAGACCTCTCCTTATGGTAGAGACCCGAAAACTATGGGATATCCTATAAAGGTAGCAGAGATGTTATCTACTCTAAAAGGGGTTGCTTATATTTCTCGGGTAGCCTTATCCAAGCCCGCTTACATATTAAAAGCAAAGAAAGCTATAAGAAAAGCTTTTCAGGCACAGATAGATGGAAAAGGTTTTTCTCTGGTTGAAATTTTATCTACCTGTCCTACTAACTGGGGCCTAAACCCAGTTGAAGCAAATAAGTGGTTGGAAGAAAATATGATTCCCTATTATCCATTAGGAGAGTTTAAAACTCCTGGGGAGGTGTCTTGAATGTTAGAGAGAATAATTATTTCAGGATTTGGTGGTCAAGGAGTAATGTTGATGGGTAGATTATTAGCTTATGCCGGAATGATAGAAGGTAAAAAAGTTGCCTGGATGCCTTCTTATGGACCAGAGATGAGAGGAGGAACCGCTAATTGCACAGTGCTTATTTCAACTAAAGAGATAGGATCTCCAATTGTATCTCATCCAAAGACATTGATTGCCATGAACCAACCTTCATTAGATAAATTTGAATCAAATGTAAATGAAGATGGATTGATCATCTTGAATGATTCATTAATAAACCGTGAAGTAAAAAGGAATGATGTTAATGTGATAAAAATTCCTGCAGATGAGATTGCTGATAAGTTGGGTAATTCAAGAGCAGCCAATATGGTAATTTTAGGTGCTTATGTTAAAAAATCAGGAATTGTAAAGATGGATACTATATTTCAGGCTTTAGAGAAGGCATTAGCTGGGCGTAATAAAAAATTATTAGAATTAAACAAAGAAGCTTTGAAAAAAGGGGCAGAATTGGTAAAAGATTGAAAAACTGAAAACTATAATTTAAAATTCAAAACTTCTTAATAAAAGATTGCTATTAATGTAGGGGCGGATTTATCCGCCCTGTACTGTTTTTTTTATTTTTCTAAGGGGTTCGATGAATCGGACTCCTAGCTTATACACTAAATGCTACTCGCTGTTTTATATCCTGACTCCTGTCTCCTAACTTCCGGATTCTTTATGTTTTACGCTTTGCATTTTTCATTTTTTAATAGCATTTTGTTTATTTTTTGGGTTGCAATCATAATATAATACAATATAATATAAGTATTATTTAGACATTCAACCTGTGATAGAATACAAATAAGACGAATAACTATTTTCATTATTATACGATATACAATATACGATATATTAATAAAGAAAGGGGACAAATTAATGGTTAACGAAAAAAGATTAATAGAAAGTTTTATGGAATTAGTTAGGATAGACAGCATATCCCGGGAGGAGAGAAATCTGGCTATTTTTTTAATAAAAAAGTTAGAAGATTTAGGGTTAGAAATTAAAGTTGATCAAGCTGGCGAGAAGGTTAAATCTGATAGCGGTAATATAATAGCCAGATTAAAAGGAAGTGTTAAAAAAGCTACACCCATTATGTTCTCCGCTCATATGGATACGGTTGTTCCGGGGAAAAATATTAAACCCATCTGCGATGGAGAAAAGATAGTAAGTGATGGAAAAACAATTTTGGGGGCAGACGATAAGGCGGCAATTGCCGCTTTATTAGAGGCACTGCATATCATTAAAGAGCATAATATTCCTTGCGGTGACATAGAGATTGTATTTTCCATTTGTGAAGAAATAGGTTTACAGGGAGCAAAAAATTTAGATATTTCCAGTTTAAATGCCCGCATGGCTTTTGTTTTGGATTGCGGAGGACAGGTAGGAGAGATTATCAATGCAGCCCCCTCTCAGAATTCTCTGAAAATTATTATTCATGGAAAAGCCGCTCATGCCGGTTCTAATCCCGAAGAAGGAATTAATGCCATTCAGGTAGCCGGATTTGTCCTTTCCCGGATGAAGTTAGGTAGAATAGATGAAGAAACCACTACCAATATCGGGATTATTTCCGGAGGTAAAGCCACTAATATTGTCCCTGATAAGGTAACATTAGAAGGGGAAGTTAGAAGTAGAAATGAAGAAAAATTAGAGAAATATACCGAGCAATTAAAAAAGATAGCCGAAGATACTGCTCAGGAATTTAAAGCAAAAGCAGAAGTAAAAACAAATAGGGAGTACTATTGTTATAATTTGTCTGCCGATGACCGGGTAGTTAAAATAGCGATGAAAGCGGCAAGAGATATAGGATTACAACCGGAATTACATCCCAGCGGAGGTGGGAGTGATGCCAACGTATTTAACAAAAAAGGTTTCCCCTCAGTCGATTTAGCTATAGGGATGGAGAAGGTTCATACAGTTGATGAATATATTCTGGTTAAAAGTTTAAAAAATACGGTAAAATACGTTTTATCTATTATAAATACTGTAACCTCAGGAGAAAATTAGATGAATAGAGAAGATTCTTTAGAAGAGAAAATATTATCTTCTGTTTATATTTATCAGGGGAAAATTATTAACCTTCGTCAGGATAAAGTAAAACTACCTGATGGCAGGGAGACTTTAAGGGAAATAGTTGAACATCCCGGGGCAGTGGTTATTTTGGCTCTAACCGATAAAAAAGAGATAGTAATGATTAGACAGTTCAGAAAACCGGCAGATGAAGTTTTATGGGAACTGCCGGCAGGGAAAGTTGAACCAGGAGAAGATTTAGTTAAGTGCGCTAAAAGAGAATTGGAAGAGGAAACCGGTTATTATCCTCGAAAGATTAAAAAGCTGATAACTTTTTTCTCTACCCCCGGTTTTTGCAACGAAAAACTCACCCTCTTTTTAGCAGAAGATTTAGAGAAAAAAAATAAAAATGAAGATGCTGACGAATTTATTGAAGTTGAACTAATTAAACCGAATGAATCCCTAAAATTAGTAGAAGAAAATATTATTAAAGATGCGAAGACTATAATAGGGATATTATATTTCGTATCTTGTATCTCGTGAATTGTATCTCGTTTAGGATTAGTTAGTTAATTAAGAAGATAAGAGAGAGTAGGGGCACGATGCATCGTGCCCACAGGAAAAAATAATTGTAACCAAAATAGTCTGCTGAAAATATTTTTTGGCTTAATGGGAAATAACCACACTAAAATTATAATAAAGGATATGACTGGATTTAAAATATGAAAAAATATTTCATGGATTTTCATGTGCATATTGGCAGAAGTAACAGTGGTGCCCCGGTAAAAATAACTGCTTCCAGAGATTTAACTTTTGCCAACATTGCCCGGGAATGTAAACATAGAAAAGGGATTGATATTGTAGGTATCGTTGATTGCGCTTCGCCTGAAGTAATTGATGACATTTCCCAGCTAATCAACAGCGGAGAAATGAAACCATTAAAAGAAGGCGGCTTAATTTATCAGGACAAAGTAACTGTTATCTTGGGCTCAGAAATTGAAACCAAAGAAGCTAATGGAGGATTGTCTCATCAGATAGCCTATTTCCCCTATTTTGAGGATATAAAAGAATTTAGCAAAGCACTATCTCTGCTGGTTACTAATGTGAGCCTGAGTAGTCAAAATTGCAAAATTAGTGCTCAGGAAGTCTTTCAAATTATAAATCAGATTGGAGGAATTTTAATCCCCGCCCATGCCTTTACTCCCCATAAGAGTGTTTATGGGAATTGCGTCAGAAGATTAACAGAGATATTTACCAGGGCTACTTTAAAAAAGATTCCAGCCATAGAATTGGGATTAAGTGCTGATACAGAAATTGCCGACCATTTGAAGGAATTGTCCGGATATACCTTTTTAACTAATTCGGATGCACATTCTCTACCCAAGATTGGCCGAGAATATAATATAGTTGAATTAGAGAAGGCAAATTTTAAAGAGATACTTTTGGCTTTACAGAGAAAAGAAGAAAGAAAGATAATTGCCAATTACGGCCTTGACCCTAAACTGGGAAGGTATCATCGGACTTTTTGTGAGATTTGTAATTATACAGCAACCAGCAATCCTCCGGTTTATAAGTGCGAAAAATGTGGAAGTGATAAAATAGTAAAAGGTGTTTTTGATCGGATTGTGGAAATCGGAGATTACCCACAGTCTATTTCTCCTTCTTACCGTCCGCCTTATTATCATCAAGTTCCTTTGGAATTTGTACCCGGTATAGGTAAAAAAACCTTGAATAAATTGTTTGGTTACTTTGGCACTGAAATGAACATACTACATAAAGCTTCGTCAAAAAGAAAGAAAAAATATCAGGAGAAGAAAATTTACAGCTAAATTTTTAATTATAATTTTGTCTTTTTGCTTTAAGTTTTTAACTGTAAACCTACCGTGACAACTGAAAAGGTTATTCAAAACTTACGACTATCGATTATTCACTAACGACTAATCTATTTTCTGATTTTCTCTTAAAAAGAATAAAACAAGTTATCTTAAACTAGTTGATTTATATTTTTAAAAAAGAAAATGTATCATTAATTATACATAGCGACAATAATTTGTAGGTGATTTATATTTGAGATTTTCGTCTGATTTACTAGAAGAAATAAGGAATCGTTGCGATATTGTGGATATTATTTCAGAGTATGTGCATTTAAAGCCGGCGGGAAAGGGATTTAAAGGTTTATGCCCTTTTCATGGAGAGAAGACCCCTTCATTTATGGTTAGTGCTGAAAAACAGTTATTTCATTGCTTTGGATGTGGAGAAGGGGGTAATGTTTTTAATTTCCTTATGAAATATGAGAAAATTAGTTTTTTTGAAGCAGTAAAGATGTTAGCACAAAAATCAGGTGTTTCCCTCCCCGTAGATGAAGAAAAAGAAGATATTCTTCACAAAAAAAAAGAAAGGTTATATAAATTAAACGATCTAGTCGCAAATTATTACCGGGAATGTTTATTTAGGACCAATCAGGGAAAAAAAATAATAAATTATTTAAAAAAAAGAGGGATTAACGATACCAGTGTCGAAAGGTATAGATTAGGTTATGCTCCTCCCGGCTGGGATGTGCTAACAAGCTTTTTAAAGAAAAAAGGATATACCTACGAAGAGTTAATCAGGGCCGGACTGATCAAAAAGAGCAAAATAGAAGGAAAATATATCGATTACTTTAGAGATAGGATAATTTTTCCTATCTTCAACTTATCGGGGAAGGTAATAGGTTTTGGAGGCAGGGTTTTAGATGATTCTTTGCCTAAGTACATAAATTCTCCGCAAACATTGGTTTATAATAAGGGGAGCAATCTATACAGTTTAAACTTTGCCAAGGAAGATACCCGAAAAAAGAATTATATAATTATTGTAGAAGGCTATACCGATGTTTTAATAACTCAACAATACGAATTTGATAATGTAGCGGCATCTCTGGGAACAGCTTTAACCAATAAACAGATAGACTTGATAAAACGGTTTACCGATGCGGTTTTAATCGCTTATGATGCAGATTCAGCCGGTAATATGGCCACTCTTAGAAGTTTGGATTTACTGGTAAAAGCCGGTCTTGAAGTCAAGGTCATAGATTTACCGCAAGGTTATGACCCGGCTGATTTTTTAATTAAAAAAGGAAGAAGAGCTTTCCAAAATTTAATTGATAGGTCACTCTCTTTAATAGATTACAGGTTAAAACTTTTATATTCCAAATACAGTATTGAGAATATAGAAGGAAAAGTAAAAATAGTTAAAGAAATTTTACCTACCTTAAGCGTAATCGGTAATGAGGTTGAACTGAGAGCTCAGACAAAAAAGATATCTGAAGAATTAAAATTATCCGAAGAAGCGATCTTAATCGAATTAAAAAGATATAAAAGAGGGTCAAGGGATTCCTCCCAGAATTTTATTAAATTAAATTCCGAGTCTGGGAATATTAAAGCGGAAAAAATTCTCATCGGATGTATGCTGGAAAATGAAAAAATTGCCCGGGACATTTTAAAAAAAATAAAAGCAAAAGATTTTTCAGGTCAATTGCATCGTCAAATCGTAGAAGCTATTGAAAAAAATTTAGAAGATAATAAAGTAGTAGATTCTCAAAAAGTTATTGACTATTTGAATGATGATAAGGCCGCAAAACTAATTTCCCAGATTTTAATGGAAGAAACTATAACTTTTGATGAGAAGATAATCTCCGGATATGTAGACACTATAAACAATTATAAGTTGGTTCAAGAGAGAAAAAATCTCGAAAAAAGGGCAAAAATTCTCGATGAAAAGATAAAAAAATCTGAAAAGATAGAAGAAGATGACTTAAAAGAATTGCGGGAAATTGTTCGGCAACTAAAAAATCAAAATATTAATTAATATTTTATAATTACTACCCAAAAAGTAAACAAAATGGGAATGTAGGAGTACAATGCATCGTGCCCACGGGAAACATTGAGCAATAACATGGTGAGGGAACAATTCATTGTGCCCCTATAGCATAATTATTATCAAAAAACCAAAATTTATTGTAAATTTGTTTATAAAAAACTATAAAAAAATGTTTTTTAAGTAATAACTATTTTATACAATTTATAATTTATACACACATAAAATTTACTGTTAAGAAGGAAGGCTTGGTAATGGGAAAAAAGAAAATAATCGAAGAATTAATTAAAGAGGGTAAAGAGCAAGGTTACTTAACTTATAAAGAGTTAGAGAAATATTTGGCAGATGATATTTTAGATCTGGATAAAGTAGAAGATTTATATGATGCCTTGAGTGAATCCGGAATTGATTTAGTTGAGAACGAGGAAGAAGGCAATTTACTGGCTAAAGATAAAAATGTTGAAGGGAAGAACAAAAAATATCATCCTTCTAAAGAAAAATTAGATTTAGAAATTGAATTGGCAAAGCAGTTAGAATTAGATGATCCCGTAAAAATGTACTTAAAGGAAATAGGGCAGATAAGATTATTAACTGGCAAACAAGAAGTAGAATTGGCTAAAAGAATGCAAAAAGGAGATCACGAAGCCAAGAAAAGATTGGTAGAGTCTAATTTAAGATTAGTAGTAAGTATTGCCAAAAGATATGTAGGCAGGGGAATGCTATTTTTAGACCTGATTCAGGAAGGTAATATGGGTTTAATCAGGGCAGTAGAGAAGTTTGATTACAAAAAGGGATATAAATTTAGTACCTATGCTACCTGGTGGATAAGACAAGCAATTACCAGAGCTATAGCAGATCAAGCCAGGACTATTCGCGTTCCCGTTCATATGGTGGAGACTATTAACAAACTAATAAGGGTATCACGCCATCTCCTGCAGGAATTAGGACGAGAACCGACCGTTAAGGAAATAGCTGACAATATGGAAATTACAGAAGATAAAGTAAGGGAGATATTAAAAACTGCTCAGGAGCCTGTTTCCTTAGAAACTCCAATCGGGAAAGAAGAAGATAGTCACTTGGGAGATTTTATAGAAGATAAAGATTCACCTGCTCCCCCAAAAATTGCTACCTATACTCTTTTAAAAGAACAATTAGATGATGTCTTAGAGACTCTGACTTACAGAGAGAAGAGAGTGCTGGAATTGAGGTTCGGAATTGCCACCGGTCACCCTCATACTTTAGAAGAGGTTGGTAAAGAATTTGGAGTAACCAGAGAAAGAATTCGTCAAATCGAAGCCAAGGCATTACGAAAATTAAGACATCCCAGCAGAAGTAAAAAACTAAAAGATTATTTAGAATAAAAATTAAAAGTAAAAAATTTCTTTTAATTTGATTAAAATATAATAAAAATATATAATAAAATAAATAAAAATATTGACTGGAGTTGATTTTTTAAGTATAATTACATGGTAATATTCCTCGGTAGCTCAACGGTGGAGCATCCGGCTGTTAACCGGAGGGTTGTAGGTTCGAATCCTACCCGGGGAGCCAGACAATTTCCAGCCCTTTGGCAATCAAGCTGAAGGGCTTTTTTGTTTTGTAATTATTTTCTTAAAAAAGAAGGGTTTTTGAAATAAGTGTAGTATATATAATATATAGCGTGAAATACTTCACTTAAATAATTTTTTTGTATTTCTATAAATTTACAAAATTAAATATTGTAATCTGTATGAAGGTAATAGGAGAGACATTTTCTTTTATTTTAAAAAGAAAAGGCGCCGAAGAGGTAAAATACCAAAAGTATTGAAACTTTCAGGTAAAAGGACCGTTACCGGACAGAACTCTGGAGAGCTTTATACGAAAAAGCACCGACGGGGCAACTCCTAATCTTTAGGGAAACCCATGGAGTTTACTAAAAACCATTTCCTAATTTCTTAGGAAGAATCTTTCAGGTAAAAGGACAGAGTAAGAATAGTAGTATAACTATTTTTATTCTGTCCTTTTTTATTTACAACAATATACCTGGTTAATCAAAAACTGACAAAGGTAAACTATTCTGAAAGGATGGGGAGTAAAGTTATGGGTCTAAAGCACTTTTAAGTGTTTTAGACAGCCAGATTATCTATGGAATATACTATAGCTTTAAGGTTCATAGGGGAGGTGAGCATCATAAACAAATAAAACACTTGATGGGCTTTGCTTGGCTCATTACCTAAACAATCAAGTAACCAGAACATAAAATTTAGAAATTAATTTTAATTGTAAATTATTTAAGGGGGTAAAAAATGTTTAAAAAAAGAAATCTTATCTTTCTCTCTCTGCTCATCCTGGGGGTTTTTCTGATAACCGGTTGTTGGCTAATATCAACTCCCACCTACACCGTAACCTTTGATTCTCAAGGCGGCAGTGCAGTAGATCCACAGACGGTGGAACACGGCGGGCTGGTAATTGAACCGACAGCACCCACGCGAACAGGCTACGTCTTTGCCGGTTGGTACAAAGAATTCGAATGTATAAATG
>NBMG01000003.1 GCA_002084865.1 Candidatus Atribacteria bacterium 4572_76 | reverse complement strand
AAACTAGAGAAGAAAAAACAGAACTTAAATTTTTATATTGAGAGAAAAAGTTTTGAGTTTTGAATTATGGTTTTTCGCTTTTAGCTTTAAGTTTTAAATTTGTTTAGGAGTAAAAATGATAACCGCAATTGCCTTTATATTTGTTTTTAGTATATTAGTATTCTTTCACGAATTCGGTCATTTCATTGCAGCTAAAGCATCCGGAGTGAGGGTATATAAATTTGCCTTTGGTTTCGGGCCAAGAATATTGGGATTTACAAAAAACCAAACAGAATATCAAATCTGCTTAATTCCTCTTGGCGGGTATGTAAAAATGGCTGGGGAAATGGGGCAAGAAGGTATTAAAGAAGCATCGGAGGAAGTACCAGAAGAACAAAGATTTGACAGGAAAACATTGGGAATTAGAGCATTAATAGTAGCCTTAGGCCCTTTTATGAATATTGTAACCGCAGTTGTCATATTTAGTATTATATTCTTTACCAACGGAGTTCCCGTAGTTACCAATTGTATCTCGACAGTTATAGAAAATGGCCCTGCTGAACAAGCGGGCATACTTCCCGGAGATAAGATTATAGCAATCAATTCAACAAACATGGAAGACCCTAATAAAATTGCAAATACTATAAATAAAAGTTCGGGAGAAAAATTACAGATAACCCTGGATAGGGCAGGGGAGATTATTGAGGTTTTTGTAATTCCCGAATACGATGAGAGCTACAAAAAGGGTTTAATCGGAATTACCTTTGAAATATCTGTCGAAAAGATAAATATTTTTTCGGCCTTTTCCAAAGGTTTAATTGCAACTATAAATATTATCAAATTAATATTTACTAATACAATGGAAATGATTACCGGCAAAGTCCCTGTTGAGATAGCAGGACCGTTAGGCATAGCTCAAATGACCGGAGAAGCAGCAAAATTAGGGTTTTTGAATTTGTTATATTTTACGGCAATTTTAAGTATATTTATAGGTTTATTTAATCTTCTTCCTATTCCTATTTTAGATGGCGGGCATTTATTAATTTTAGCTATAGAAAAATTAAGGGGTAAGCCGCTGGAACCCGAAAAAATAAATTTAATGTACTTAATCGGAATATCTCTTATGGTAATCATTTTTATAATTGCTACTTATAAAGATATTTTGAGAATTTTTATTAAGTAGAAAAAGAAGGTAATTGAAAGCGATGTATATAAGAAGAAAAACCCGGAGCGTGAAGGTAGGCAGACTGGAAATTGGTGGTAATGCTCCGATTTCAGTTCAATCAATGACTAATACTGAAACAAAAAATGTAGCAGATACGGTATCACAGATAAAAAGAATGGAAGAAGAAGGCTGTGAGCTGGTAAGAGTAGCTGTTCCGAACTTAGAATCATGTTATTCGTTACCATTGATAAAAAAAGAAATTAATATACCCTTAGTTGCTGATATTCACTATGATTACAAATTAGCCCTAAAATCAATTGAGTGTGGTGCAGATGGATTAAGGATAAACCCCGGAAATATTGGCGCTGATGAGAAAATTAAGTTAGTTATAAAATCAGCAAAGAAAGAGAATTTACCTATTAGAGTTGGTATAAACTCCGGTTCGTTAGATAAAAATATACTGAAGAAATACAAAAAAGCGACTCCTCAGGCCTTAGTAGAAAGTGCTGTAAATGTTATCAATATTTTAGATGAACTCGACTATCATAATATAATATTCTCCATTAAGTCCACAGATATAACTAATACTATCGCTGCAAATATTATATTTTCCTCAAAATATGATTATCCTTTACATTTAGGGATTACTGAAGCTGGCCCGCCTTTTCAGGGAATTATTAAATCATCTGTGGGGATTGGCTCACTATTATTTCAAGGAATCGGTGATACCATTAGAGTATCACTGACTGGAGACCCCGTGGAAGAGATAAAAGTTGGGTATGAGATATTAAAAGCTCTTCATCTTAGACAAAGAAATCCTAATTTAATTTCTTGCCCAACCTGTGGGAGATGCGAGGTAAACCTAAGTGAAATCGTAAGAAAAGTGGAAAGACAGATACGTAAAATCAATAAGCCACTAACTATTGCGGTTATGGGTTGTATGGTAAATGGGCCAGGTGAAGCAAAAGAAGCTGATATGGGGGTAGCATTTAATAAGGAAAAAGGAGTACTCTTTAAAAAAGGCAAAATAATCGCTAAATCCAACGATAAAATAATAATAAGAAGATTATTAGAAGAAATTAAAAAAGAGTAAAAAGATGTGATGTGTAACAGGTGATAAGTAACCAGCAATAAATACCCATTTTTATGATTTCTGAAATCTAATCTTATTACTTATTGCTGTATTTTATACTCGATACTATATTTAAGTTAGTGTAAACTTAAGTGGGGTAGTTATATAAAAAGAAGAATGTTTCTTTTTTTCTATCTTTTTCTATCCCTCTTTCTTAACTCAATACTATATACTCGATACTCGATACTATTCTAGTATTGAGAATAATCATCTAATATGTTATAATTTTTTGTAAATATTAATTTAAAAGTAACTTGTTTATATCTTATTCAGCATTATTTTATAAAGTATTTTATTAGTTATCGAGAGGTGAATTTTTTGATAGATAAAATTATTTCAGAAGTTAAAAGAACTGAACATACTGCAGATAAGATTATCAAAGAGGCCAATGATCAAGTTGAAATAATAATTGATAATGCGCACGAAAAAGCAAAAAAACTGATTGAAAGGATTAAAGAAGAAGCTATAAAAGAAGGAAAAATAATAATCGAAAAGGAAGAAAAATTAGCCAGGGGGGAAGCAGATAATATTATAAAAAAAAGTGAAAGAGAAAAAGAAGAACTAAGTAAAAAAGCTTTAAAAAATATTGATAAAGCAGTAAAAATAGTAATTAAAAATGTTGTGGAAGGTAAATAATGGCTGTTTGCAAGGTAAAAAAAGTAAATATTTTTACTCATCTTGAATTAAAGGACGAAATTATTGAAGAACTCCAAAAAACGGGCTGTGTCCAAATAAAAGATGTTACACCTAAATCGAAAAAGTCAAGTTTATCGGATTTTAATGAAACAAATAATACCGAAAGTATATCCGCGTTGCCGGAAGTAAAATACTGTATAGATTATCTATCAAATTTTATAGATAAACCTAAAAAATCCGATATATCCACACTCACTACTGATAATGTCTACGATTATAAAAAATTACCTTTATTGTTTTCTCGGTTTAATTATAAAAAGATTTATGATAAGTGTAAAGAATTAGATGGAAAACTGAAAGAGCTGAAAAATAGAGAAAATCATATTCTAAAAATACAAGAGCAATTAGAAGAGTGGAAGGAATTAAACTTAAAACTAGAGGATTTAGAGGGAACAAAAAGTACTAAAATCATCGTAGGAACTCTACCCTTAAAAGATTTTATTTCATGCTTGGAAGAAGTAAGAAAAATAGGAAAAGAGATTGAAATAAATAAATTTACCGAAGATAAAAAACGATGCAAGATAGTAATTATTTCAATTACCGAATATTATACAACTATTAAAAAGGTACTGGATAAGTACAATTTTGATTCTTTGCAAGTTCACACAGAATTCACCAAAACCCCCAAAAATATTTTAAAAGATATTTCCGAGGAATTAGAAAGCATCAGAGAAAAGAGAAGAGTAATTTCTGACGCAAGCAGAAAACTGTATAGAGAGAATTTGTCATTATATCTTGCCTTTGATTACCTGAGTCTTCTAAAAAGCAGAAAAGATATAGAAATATATTTAAAGATGACTAAAAAAGTTATAATTATCGAAGGATGGATCTTAGAAAAAAACATAGATATAATGAAAAAGAGTCTATTTAATAAAACAAAAGAGCTGGAGATAGTCTTTAGCGACCCCAACGAAGAAGATGATATCCCGGTTGCTTTAGCTAATAATAAATTTGTAGAACCTTTTGAATCGATAACAGAACTGTATGGAATCCCCAAATATAAAGAATTTGACCCCACTCCTTTATTTGCTCCCTTTTATTTTATTTTTTTCGGAATGTGTTTATCTGATGCCGGTTATGGCTTGGTTATTGCTGTTTTATCTTACTGGGCTTTGGCAAAATTCAAATTTGAAGGAACAGTAAAGAAATTTTTCAGATTATTCTTTTTGGGTGGATTATCTACTTTTATAATGGGGGCGATTATGGGCAGCTGGATGGGGGATGCCCTTAATTATTTTCCGGAGAATATTTTATTTATAAAAACATTTTTAATAGATACAATAGCCTTGCTCGACCCGATAAAAAATCCCATGCCTCTACTACTAATATCTCTATCTCTGGGAGTAATTCAAATTTATACCGGAATTATCATTAAATTTATTGCAAACGTTAAGGAAAATAAAATTAAAACAGGCTTGATGGATCAAGGCTCATGGTTGTTATTAATTTCCGGATTACTTCTATTTATAATAGCAAGTGCTATTAGTTCCTTGGCAGGGTTTATAAATATTACAAAATATATAATTTGGGCGGGATTGTTATCTATAGTTATCACCCAGGGAAGGTCAAATAAGAATATTATACTAAAAGCTGCCGGTGGGGTACTGAGTTTATATGATACTATAGGCTATTTTAGCGATATCCTATCTTATTCACGACTATTTGCCCTGGGATTATCAACCGCAGTATTGGCAGTGGTGGTTAATAATTTTGTAATGTTATTTAAAGACATTCCCTTTATTGGAACTATTCTAGCAGCTTTAGTTTTTCTTATTGGACATCTGTTTAATTTGGTAATAAGCGGTATGGGGGCATTCATCCATTCGACTCGTTTACAGTATGTAGAATATTTTACTAAGTTTTATGAAGGTGGAGGAACCCCTTTTAGACCATTTAAACTCATCACTAAATATATAAAAGTGCAAATATAGCGTAGAGCGTATAGCGAAATTAGCGTAGAGCGTACAGCGTGGAGCGTATAGTTGGAAAAGAAGAAGACAGAATTCATAAGACAAAATAAGAGAAAAAGAAATGTTATTATAATCTTTTAGGTGAAGTAATAAAACTTGCCCTAATTATAAATTAAAAACGAAAAGCGCAAAACGTAAAGCCATAGCTCAAAATTTAAAATTTAAATATATTGTTTTATCTATTAATTTTCATCTTTTTTTTCTCGTATACTATTTAACAAAAATGAAAAGTTAAAAAAGTAAAAAACAGAACTTAAAATTTAGTATTAAGAAAAAAGTTTTAAGTTTTGAATTATGGTTTTTCGTTATTCGCTTTAAATTTTTAGCTTCATACCGAGAACTGAAAACTTACATCTTGAATTTATACTAACGACTAGTTAAGAATCAAGGATAGATTCCCGCTTTCGCGGGAATGACAGAGAATGATAACAGGTCGAATTTATTCGACCACTATATTAAAAGTAATTGTTTGTATGTAAATAGTTTTTAATTTTGTCTCATGATTTTTATTCTCTTAACGATATACGATTCACGAGATACGAATTTTACTATACGCTAAACGCTGTACGCTCTACGCTAGTTTTATTCACTAACGACTGATTTATAATAATATTAATTAGAAATAGGAGGAAAATATGATTACACAAGGAATAGTAATTGCATTCTTAGGTTCTGCAATAGCTATAGGGTTAGCCTGTTCAGGTTCCGGTATCGGAGTAGGTATAGCCGGAGCTGCCGGGATAGGAGTACTAACCGAAGAACCGGAAAAATTTGGTTTGGTATTATTTTTACAAGCCTTTCCCGGGACTCAAGGTATTTATGGTTTGCTGGTCGGATTTTGGGTCTTAATGAAAACGGGTATTCTTGGAGGTTCACCAATCCCCCTGGACTTAGATCAGGGATGGCAGATATTCTTTTCCTGTATACCGGTAGGTGTGGTAGGTTTCTTTTCCGGATGGTATCAAGGGAAAACTGCTGCTGCAGCCATAGGCTTAGCCGCCAGGAACCCGGAAGGTATTGGAAAAGCAATAGTAATGGTTACTATGGTAGAAACTTATGCAGTATTCTCATTGTTGGCTTCTCTGTTACTTTTCAACGGAATAAATTTATAAAAGGACGAATGTTATATGACTATTAAAGATATAAATGAAAAAATTATATCTGATGCCAAAATTCAAGCAGATAAAATTATTGCTCAAGCGGAAGATAAGGCAAATAATATTATAAAAAAAGGCAAAAAAGAAGCAGAGAATATCAAAAATATAATATTACACAGATCCAAACAAGAAGCATCCTTAAAGAAAAGTAAAATATTAACCGAGGCTAATTTAGAAGCAAAAAAAATTATTTTATCGGAAAAACAAAAAATCATTGAGGATGTTTTTAATAAAGCTTCAGAAAGTATTTTAAAATTGGAGGATAAGGATTATCTTAATATTATAAAAAAAATGATATTAGATAATATTGAAACCGGAGATGAAACTATTTTTATTGACCATTCAGATCGGGATAAAATATCCGAAAGTTTTGTAGAAGATATAAATAGAGAACTGAAATCCAAAGGCAAGAAGGGTAAACTAAAATTATCCACTTCCTATCTACCGATAAAAGGTGGAGTAGTTATCGGTTTCGGTAAAATAAGAAAAAATATTTCCTTAGAATTTTTATTGAAAAAAATCCGGGAAGAATTAGAAATACAAATAAGCAAAGATTTATTTAATTAAATTGTATGGGAATCTCCTTTTTTCGTAAGCCCTAATTAATATATAGTAATAAAACAAAAAATGAAAAGCGCAAAACGTAAAACCATAACTTAAAATTAAAAATTTAAATATATTATTTTATCTATTGATTTTCATCTTACTTGTCTTGCATGTTATATAGCAAAAATGAAAAGATAAAGAAGCAAAAACTAAAACTTAAAATTTAGTACCGAGAAAGAAAGTTTTAAGTTTTGAATTACGGTTTTTCGCTTTTAATTTTAAATTTTTAGCTATATAATAAAAATTGCATTTGAAACTAACGATTAATTTACATTTTAATAAAGATACCTATTTTGTAGTTAATGAGAGAAAGGTTTATTTATGTTTAAATATTTTACTGCAGATACTAATAATCAGGAAGAATACGCTTTTGCTAACGGAATAGTTAAGAAGCTGGAAAAGGGATTATTAAATAAAGATATATTAGACAGGATGATAAAATCAAGTGATGTCGCGTCTGCTTTAAAAATATTGACCGAAAGTGATTTAAATGATTATTCTTTTGACCTACGTAATCCTGCAAATTTTGAAGATTCATTAAATCAAGAACTATTACACGCTTATGACATAATAAAAAGCATCTCGAAAGTCTCTACTTTTAACTTTCTTTATTTCACCTTTGCCTGCAAGTATGATTTTCACAATATTAAGATTCTTATAAAATCGAAATACTTAAAAAAAGATATTTCTAATGAATTATTTTCGCCAATCGGAACCATAAGTATAGAAAAACTCAATTTAGCGGTTAAAGATGAAAAATATGAAGATATCCCCGCTTCTTTTGAGTTTCTAATAAAAAAAACCTTCTCGGAGTATAGCAAGTATAATGACCCGGAGATAATAGATTTTATTTTGGATAAAGAAAGATACATTATGATGTTTAATAAAATTAGTGAAGTAGAAATAATTGAAACAGAGGAACTTTTTTTAAGAAGGTTTATTAAAATAAATATAGACCTCAATAATATAATTGGCTGTATCAGAGCCAAGATAAGGGGAGAGAAGAAATCTTTTGCTAAAGAGTTTATAATTCCCGAAGGCGATTTCAAGATAGAAAATATAGTGGATATATATGATTCGCCTTTGTCTTCCTGGTATGAAAAATTAACACATACTGATTATCAAGATATAGTAGAATCGGGAGTAAATTACTTTCAAAAGAATAAATCCTTGATGGAATTGGAGAAGCTGAGGGATAATTTTATTCTAAATTTCGCAAAAATAGGAAAATACATTACCTTTGGAGTTGAACCATTGGTAGGATTCATTACCGCAAAAGAGAATGACATAAAAAATATTAGAATAATAATATCAGGTAAGTTAAATAAACTGTCTCCCGAACAAATCAAAGAGAGAGTACGTGACACTTATGTATAAAATTGCTTTAATTGGGGATAGAGATACTATAATCGGCTTTAAATTACTGGGCGTCTCTTTATTCCCCGTAACCAGCAAAGATGAGGCTGTAGAGGTATTAGATAAACTGGTAAAAGAAGAATATGCAGTAATATTTGTAACTGAAGATATTGCCGGTCAAATAGTTGAAGAAATAGAAAGATTGCAAAAAATATCTTTTGCCAGTATAACCATAATGCCCGCCAAATTAGAAAAAAAATATTTAGGGCTGAAAATATTAAGGAGAAGCATAGAAAAAGCCATAGGAACAGATATTTTATTTAGAAAAGAGGTAGAATAATGGAAACAATAGAAACAGCGAAAATAATTAAAGTTGCCGGACCGGTAGTAGTGGCTAAAGGGTTAAAAAATGCCAAGATGTATGATGTAGTAAAAGTCAGCGGTCAGAAATTAATTGGTGAAATAATCGAACTAAGTAAAGATTCAGCAACCATACAAGTTTATGAGGAGACTTCAGGAATTGGTCCCGGAGAATCTGTTTTTTCTACTGATATGCCCCTAAGCGTAGAATTGGGGCCGGGTCTCATCTCGTCAATTTACGATGGTATTCAAAGACCTTTAGATATATTAAAATCAACTAAAGGGGATTTTATTACCAGAGGAGCAGAAGCGTTTGCCATTGACCGAGAAAAAAAATGGGATTTTGAACCAATTTCTAAAGTAGGTGATAAAGTAACTTCCGGTGATATTATCGGCATTGTCCAGGAAAGCAGCATAGTTAAACATAAGATTATGGTTCCTTATGGAATTAAAGGTGAAATAAAAGAAATATATAAAGATAAATTTACGGTTACGGACACTATTGCCCTGATAAAAGACCGGGAAGGTTCAATCCACGAAATCAAAATGTTACAAAAATGGCCGGTAAGAAAACCAAGGCCCTATAAGAAAAAATTACCTCCTCTTGAACCGTTAATTACCGGACAAAGGGTAATTGATATGTTTTTCCCTATAACCAAGGGGGGGACTGCCTGCATACCGGGTCCTTTCGGTAGCGGGAAGACCGTAGTCCAACATCAGATATCCAAATGGTGTAATGCAGAAATCATCCTCTTTATCGGATGTGGTGAAAGAGGTAATGAAATGACCGATGTTTTATTGGAATTTCCGGAATTAATCGACCCTTATTCCGGAAAACCATTGATGGAAAGGACTATTCTGATTGCTAATACCTCAAACATGCCGGTTGCGGCTCGTGAGGCTTCTGTATACACCGGTATAACTATCGCGGAATACTATCGGGATATGGGATACAATGTTGCACTTATTGCAGATTCGACTTCTCGTTGGGCTGAAGCAATGCGTGAAATCTCCGGTAGGTTAGAAGAGATGCCGGGAGAAGAAGGATTTCCTGCTTATTTAGGTACCAGAATTTCCAGTTTTTACGAAAGATCCGGTAGAATAAAATGTCTTGGTAGTGATGATAAAGAGGCAACATTGAGTATTGTCGGGGCGGTATCACCACCGGGAGGAGACCTATCCGAGCCGGTTACCCAGAATACTTTACGTACTGTGCAGGTTTTCTGGAGTTTACAAGATAAATTAGCCTACAAAAGGCATTTTCCCGCAATAGATTGGCTAACCAGTTATTCTCTTTACCTGTCCGGATTATCCGAATACTATAAAAAAGAGATCAGCGAAGAATATATTGAGCTACGGGATAAATCCATGGCCTTACTTCAGGAAGAAGCAGAATTAGAAGAAATTGTAAGATTAGTAGGTGTTGATGCTTTATCGAGTCACGAAAAACTGGTATTAGAAACAGCAAGGTCTATCAGGGAAGATTTTCTACTTCAAGATGCCTTTGATATAACTGATTCGTATAGTTCTACGAAAAAGCAATTTCTTATTTTAAAATTAATTATGGAATTTCACAAAAATGCGGAAAAGGTAATTGAAAGAGGAGTGACCATGGAAAAACTAAATTCCTTGCCGGTGAAGGCAAAAATAATTAGAGCAAAATATATAGAAGAAAAGAATTTAAAAGCATTTAGTGAAATTGAAAAAGAAATAATATCCCAAATTAGTTCAACAACCGATTAAAGGGAAGGAGATAATATAGCAAAGATGATTAAAGAATATCTAACCATATCAGATGTGGCCGGGCCTTTAATAATAGTAGAAAAAACAATCGATGTGAAATATCAGGAATTAGTTGAAATTGAGCTATCCTCCGGAGATATAAGAAGAGGGCAGGTTCTGGAAATAACTGAAGACAAGGCGGTTGTCCAGATATTTGAAGGAACAACAGGAATCGATGTTTCCAATACCAAGGTTCGTTTTCTGGGAAAGGTAATAGAATTGCCTCTTTCCCTGGATGTTTTAGGAAGAATATTTGATGGCTCGGGAAGACCTATAGATGACGGTCCTCAAATTATTGCTGAAAAGAAATTAGACATAAACGGAAATCCCATCAATCCTTACGCACGAGATTATCCTAACAACTTTATACAAACCGGTATTTCTTCCATCGATGTATTAAATACCTTGGTCAGAGGACAAAAACTGCCCATCTTTTCCGGTTCGGGATTGCCCCACGCAAAACTTGCTTCCCAAATTGCTCGGCAGGCAAAAGTATTAGGAAAAGAGGAAAAATTTGCCGTTGTATTTGCTGCCATGGGAATTACTTTTGAGGAAGCAAATTTTTTCATCAGCGATTTCAGAAGGACCGGGGCAATTGAGAAGAGTGTTATGTTTGTCAACTTAGCTAATAACCCGGCCGTAGAAAGAATAATAACCCCTCGTATGGCTCTAACCTGTGCTGAGTATTTAGCCTTTGAAAAAGATATGCATGTGCTGGTAATACTTACTGATATGACTAATTATTGCGAAGCCTTAAGAGAGGTTTCTGCAGCCCGAAAAGAAGTTCCCGGCAGGCGTGGTTACCCCGGTTATTTATATACAGATTTAGCCACTCTCTACGAGAGAGCCGGAAGAATAAAAGATAAAAAAGGGTCTATAACTATGATACCGATATTAACTATGCCGGAAGATGATAAAACCCATCCCATACCAGACTTGACCGGTTATATTACCGAAGGGCAGATAATTTTATCAAGAGAATTGCACCATAAGGGAATTTATCCTCCTATCAATGTATTACCCTCTTTGTCTCGTTTAAAAGATAAAGGAATCGGGTTGGATAAAACGCGCGAAGACCACGCAAATGTTATGAATCAGCTTTTTGCTTCCTATGCAAGAGGTAAAGAAGCTAAAGAATTAGCAGTGATTTTGGGAGAAGCTGCACTAACAGAGATAGACAAGAAATACGTTAAACTCTCGGATGATTTTGAGGAATTTTTTGTTAAACAGGGAGAAGATGAAAATAGGACTATTGAAGAGAGTTTAGCTATAGGATGGAAACTACTAACAATCATTCCAAAAGAAGAATTAAAAAGAATAAAAGATGAATTTATAGAAAAATATTTACCAACGGATATAGCCATGGAGGACAAAGATATTAATGCTGTTAAAAGTTAATCCGAACCGAATGGAGTTATTGAGATTAAAAAAGAGACTGCTGGTCGCCAAGCGGGGATATAAACTATTAAAAGATAAGAGAGATGCTTTAATTCAAGTATTTGTCCGCTTAGCGAAAGAGAGTGACACTGTCAGAGAGGAATTGGAGGAAAATCTTCTAAAATGTTATACCTTTTTTTCCAATGCTTCAAATTTAATGAGCAAGCTGACCTTAGAAGAAACCTTGTTGTTCCCCAAGGCAAAAAGTGAAACCGAAGTATCTTTTAAAAATATAATGAGCGTAAATGTCCCTCAATATGAATTCAAATGTGAGGGGAAATATTATTCATACAGTCTGGTTGATACTACTGCCGAATTGGACGGTGCTTTAAAAAAGTATCATGATATTTTGCCTTTAATGTTAAAAGTAGCTGAATTAGACAAAGCAATAGCTCTTTTGGCCAATGAAATTGAAAAAACCAGGAGAAGAGTTAATGCATTAGAATATGTAATAATTCCGGATTTAGAAGAAACGATAGCATTTATTACTATGAAATTAGACGAAATGGCAAGATCGACCAATTCGGCAATCATGAGGATTAAAGATATTATAAGAGCATAAAAAAACGGTGTAAATTAAATGCACTTTTTTTATTTATATCAAATTATTCTGTCATTGCGAGTAAGCCTGCCCCCAGCAAAAGCAGGGGAAGCAATCCCAAGTCATTGTAATTTTATAAAAAAACGCTCTATTAAATGTATAAATTTATTTTAAAAGGATAATAATGAAGATTGGAATAATTTCTGATATTCATAGTAATTCTGAAGCGTTAAACAGTGTTTTGGAAAATATTAAAGAAATTGATGAATTTATTTGCTTGGGAGATATTGTTGGTTATGGCGCTGACCCCAATTATTGCATCGAAAAGATAAAAGGTTTAAACTGTAGATGTATAGGCGGGAACCACGATTTTGCAATTACAGGAAAAGTAAATATAAATTATTTTAATTATGCTGCAAGGGCTGCAATCTTATGGACTTCTCTTCAATTAAAAAAAGAAAACTTCAATTTTTTATTAAATCTTAGAAAAAAGATTAAACTTAAAGATAATGTCTTTGCAGTTCATGGCAGTCCTCAAGATCCATTATTAGAATACATTTTGGATAAAGATACCGCGAGTTTTATCTTCAGTAAATATGATTTTAAAATATATTTTATAGGACATTCTCATTTAGCAGGATGTTTTTCTTTCAATGAAGATAATAATAAAATAGATTATAATAATTTTAGCAATGGCGGCTATGTTGAAATTAGTAAGAATAAAAGGTATATTATTAATTGCGGGAGTGTTGGCCAACCCCGTGACGGTAATCCCCGGGCAAGTTACGGGATTTATGACTTAAAATATAATACAGTTAATATTTATCGCGTTTCTTACCCGATTAATTTAACTAAAAGCAAAATAATTAATGCAGGATTACCCCGGAGCTTGGCTGATAGGCTTAGCTATGGAAGATAGTGTTTGTATGTGTGCCCGTGGCTCAATGGACAGAGCGGCGGCCTCCGGAGCCGTAGATTGGAGGTTCAAGTCCTCTCGGGCACACCATACTTATTCGTATCTCGTATCCCCGTTTTCACGGGGACAAGTCTTGTGAATAGTATCTCGTTAAGAGAATAGAAGACAGAAGCCAAATTAGCTAATTGGTGAATTGGTAATTGCATATCTTGTATTTAATACTAACGACTATTCACTAACGACTAATTTAAAAAATTAGGATAAATCATATGTTCTATTATGTTGCAAGAGCTATAGGCTGGTTATTGCTGAAAATATTTTGGCGAATGGAAGTAATTGGAGTCGAAAATATACCCGAA
>NBMG01000065.1 GCA_002084865.1 Candidatus Atribacteria bacterium 4572_76 | reverse complement strand
AGAGAGTTAGGTAATGAAAATTCAGCCAAGAAGATAGTGGACTATATTTCTGATTACATTAAAAAAGTTTAAAAATAAAAGAATATGTTTTACGGATAGAGGACGATGCATCGTGCCCACAAGAGCCAGTAGGTAATAAACGACAAGGGCACAATTCATTGTGCCCCTACAATAATTATAATCAATCTTATTTCCAATGCAATACGCAATACGCGATACGAAATACGAAACAAAGGTGGAATTATATTTAATGAATGAAAAAAAACTACACATACATTTTATTGGAATTGGCGGCTCGGGAATGAGCGGCTTAGCCTCAATACTTCTTGATTCGGGTCATAAAATAAGTGGCTCTGATATTACGACTTCAAAGATAACTAAAAGATTGGCTAATAAAGGAGCTACTATTTTTAAGGGCCATAATGAAGATAATGTAGAAGGAGCAGATTTAGTAGTAGTTTCCTCGGCAATCCCCGCATCTAATTCGGAAATAACTGGTGCCAGGGACAGAAAGATTACCACAATCAAAAGGGCTGAAATGCTGGCAAGGCTTATGGATAATAAATATGGAATAGCCGTTGCCGGTACACACGGCAAGAGCACCACTGCTTCCATGATAAGCCTCTTATTAGAAAGGAACGGGTTCGACCCCACCGTAGTAGTAGGAGGAGAGTTAAACAATTTTAAAAATAATGCTAAATTGGGGAAAGGGAATCATATAGTTGTAGAAGCCGATGAAAGTGATGGTTCATTTTTGGAATTGAATCCACAGATGGTTGTAGTTACTAATATAGAAGATGACCATTTAGATCATTATAAAAATCTGGGAAATATTTTGAAATATTTTAGGAAGTTTATTAGTAATGTCCCCGATAACGGACGAATTATCTTGTGTAAGGACTGCGATAATGTAAAAGAACTGGTAAAACAATGCGAGAGAAGTTATGTTTCTTACGGAATATCTACCGAAGCGGATCTTATGGCTAAAGATATAGAATTAGATAAGTTATGTTCTAAATCAAAGATATACTGGCAGGGCGAAAGAATGGGCGAACTATATTTAAAGGTTGCCGGATATCACAATATCCTAAATGCTTTGGCAGCAATTGCTGTTGCTCTGGAACTGGGGATAAGTTTTAGGGAAATTTTTAATACATTGGAAACTTTTCAAGGGGTACATAGAAGAATGGAAATTATTGCTAATTTGGACGACAAAATATTGATACTCGATGATTATGCTCATCATCCTACCGAGATTAAAGCAACTTTGAGCGCCTTAAGAAGCAGCTGGCAAAACAGAAGAATAATCGCTGTATTTCAACCTCACCGCTACAGTAGAACCAAACTTTTAGCGGAAAAGTTCGGTAAGGTATTTTTTGATGCCGATTATGTAATTATCAACGATATTTATTCCGCTAATGAATCACCGATATCCGGAATCAGCGGAGAAACCATATTTAAGGAAGTAAAAAAATCCAATCATAGGCAGATAAAATATTTGCCTTCCAAAGATGATATTTTAAATTATTTATCTGAAATTATTCAACCGGGAGATATAGTAATAACTATGGGGGCAGGAGATATTTGGACGGTTGGACAGGAATTAGCTCAAAAATTAAAAAAACAAAGGGATTTTAATATTATTGGAAAATGAATATAGATATTATAAAAGATGAGTGTAAAAAACAAGGAATTAGCCATATAATTAAATACGATGAGCCATTAAATAATCATACTTCATTAAGAATTGGGGGATCTGCTGATATTTTTTGCAGCCCTAACAATATCGAAGATTTAAAAAAAGTCGTTTTTATTTCTAAAGAACATAATATTCCTTTCCGGGTTATGGGAAATGGAACAAACTTATTGATTTTGGATGGCGGGATAAGAGGTTTGGTGATCAACCTAAATAAAGATTTTAAAAAAATAGATTTTTCTGATAAAATTATAAAAATAGGTGCAGGAATCTCATTGGCACTCTTGAGCAATATGGCTTTGGATAGAGAATTGAGCGGGTTAGAATTTGCCTGTGCCATTCCCGGGGCTTTGGGCGGAGCAATAATTAATAATGCCAGCTTTCAAGGAGAATGCATGGCAGATGTAGTACAAAATGTAACTTTTTTAACCCGGGAAAATAGAATAGAAAAAATATCCAAATCTAATTTGAATTTTAATTATCGTGAATGTAATTTAAAGGGAGAGTCGGTAGTAATTTTAGAAGCAACTCTGCTGCTCAAAAAGGGGAATAAAGAAGAGATTGAATCTAAGATAAAACAAAATATTGAAATCAGGAAAACCAGCCAGCCTTCGGATAAATTCAGCGCGGGAAGCATATTTAAAAATCCACCCGGTTATTATGCCGGAGAATTTAATTGAAGAGATTGAGAAAAGAGTAAGGAAAAATTTTGGAATAAAATTAGAGCGCGAAATAGAAATTTGGGGAGAACCTTAAAAGACAGTATATAGTATTTAGGTATAAAGTAGCATCACGGCGTTGCCGTGATGAATCCAGGAAGAAAGAAGCCAGAAGAAATTCGTATATCATATATAGTTAAAGAAAGAGAAGATAGAAGATAAAAAAATACCGATTATTGCGTATCGCGTGAAGAAAATTAGAAATCAGCGAGGAGTAGGGGCACGATGCATCGTGCCCAAAGCAGAGTTTGATTCATCAAACCCATTACCCCGTAGGATAGGTGTCCCCCGTTTTCACGAGGACAGGCCCGCCTGTCAAGGATAGATTCCACTCCCCGATCAGGTCGAGGACAGGTTTCGCGGGAATGACAGAAAATGATTCAGGGCGGATAAGTCCGCCCCCTACAAAACAAAATCACAAATTTTAGAGGGTAGGTATTTCTCTTGTTATGCTCAAGTTAAACGCTGTACGCTATATGCTAATATCAAAGGGGATTTTTAATATAAGTGAATATAAAATTAGAAGATGAGGATAAAGAAAGAGACACAAGGGATGAGGAAGAGGAAGAAGAAGGCGGAAGAAATCAATCTTTAGCATTGAGACTCACTAAAATATTAATTTTTTATCTGGCTTTAGGTTTTTTAGGTTGGAATTTTTTTTCTTTTATATTCAGTTCAAATTTTTGCAACATAGAAGAGGTTATTATTAAAGGCAATGATTATCTGAGTAAGGATGAGATATTTTATAAGTCCGGGATACAATTAGGTGAGAATATCTTTAAGTTAGATCTAAAAAAATCTATGGATTCCTTAAGACAAGAACCCTGGATAAAAGAAGTAGAAATAAAACGGGTGATACCTAATAAAATCATTATTTTCTTAAAAGAAAGAAAAGCGGCGGCAATTGTCCACATCGGAGAAGAGTATTATTTTTCCACTAAAGAGGGGATAATTTTATCTAAAAGTGACAAACCGGAGGAAGAGTTTGTCCTGCCCTTTCTATCAGGATTAGAGATTGATGGAATAAAAATAGGAGAAATTATAGATAAACCTGAATTTAGGCTGGCATTAGAAGGCATTAATTCAGCGGAAGTGATATTACCCAGGAGATTTTGCCGGGTAGAAATATTATCTCCGGATGATTTTATGATTTGCAATGAGGATAATACCTTAAAAGTTAGAGTTAATAGGCCAGAGGTAATTATTAGTAAAGAAAATATGTTAAGGGAAGCACTAGAAAAAATTGAAAAGGAAAAATTATTAGTAGACTATATAGATATCCGCTTTAAAGACAGCCTGGTAATAAAATTAAAAAAATGATGTTTATAAATTTGTAAAATAAAAGATATGTGTTAGTATAAACTTTAGTGGGGTAGTTAGATAAAAAAGAAGAACTTTGCTTTGTTTCCTTCTTTACCTAATACCCAATAAGAATTTGTTTTGATTCTCGGTTTCTATTAGCTTTTTGAGATACGATTCACGAGATTTGCCCCCGTGAAAACGGGGATACGAGATACGAGATTTTAGTCTGTTTACTTTAATTTTTCAATAGTGTATGATATTTTTAAGCATGCAGGAGGTTATGAATATGGGAATGGATGAAATTGTAGTCGGTTTGGATATAGGTTCCGGAAAAGTATGTACAGTTGTAGGTGAATTAGGTGTGGATGATGAGATAGAAATTATTGGCGTAGGTACATCCCCCTCCTTAGGAATAAGAAAAGGAATAATTATTGATTTGGAACAAGCCATACAATCGGTAAAAGAATCTATTGAAAGCGCTGAACGTATGGCAGGAACTCGCATTAATTCTGCTTTTATCTCTGTTGCAGGAAGTCATATAACCTCTGTAAATAGCAAAGGAGTTATTGCTATTTCCGGAGAGTCCCCGGAAATTACCGAAAATGACATTGAAAAAGTTATAGAAGCGGCTAAAGCAGGAATAGTTTCTTCCGAGGAAGAATTAATTCATACCTTAAGCCGCGAATTTATAATTGACGGCCAGAGCGGAATATCGGATCCTCTGGGAATGTCGGGGGCAAGATTGGAGTGTAAAGTTCATATTATAACAGGCTCAGTTACCGCTGTGCAAAATTTAGTTAAATGTGTAGAAGGAGTGGGTTTGGACATTGAGGAAGTTATTTTTGGAACCTTAGCCTGCAGTAATGCAGTTTTAAGTAATGCCGAGAAAGATTTGGGAGTTTTATTAATTGATATTGGTGCGGGGACTACTGAAATAGCAATTTTCGTTGAAGGGGGATTAGCATATTCTGCAGTTCTACCGGTAGGAGGCATTCAAATAACTAATGATTTAACCGTTGGCCTAAGAACTTCTATAGAGGAAGCTGAAAAGATTAAAATTAACTATGGAAGCGCAGTTGAAAAGAATGTTTCTCCTGAAAAATTAGTAGAGATTCCCAGTATAGACCAAAAGGATAAACATAATGTATCTCAAAAATATCTAGTAGATATAATTGAACCCCGGGTAAGTGAAATATTTAGTTTGGTAGGAACTGAAGTTAGAAAATCCGGGTGTTATAATATGATTCCCGGAGGAATAGTTATAACCGGAGGAAGTTCTTTACTGCCCGGTATCTCGGAAGTTGCAGAACAGGTCTTAAATTTACCCTCTCGATTGGGGAGACCCCACTACGAAGGGGAGTTAGCAGACATGATAAACGACCCATCCTATTCTGAAGCAATCGGATTGTTAAGTTTTGCTACCGAAAAATATTCTATCGGAAGATCATTTCACTCAAGCAAAAGAAAAGTAGGAGCAAGAAATATTTTTACTCGAATCATTAATTGGTTGAAAGATTTTTTTTAGTTTTTTTTATCGCCTTTAAATAGGCAAATATTCCATTATTTGCGGGGAGGTTATAAATTGTTTAACCTTAAGAGTAAAGTAGGAGAATTTATCGAAATAAAAGTAATCGGTATAGGCGGCGGTGGCGGAAATGCGGTTAATAGAATGATTGACGCGAAATTACAGGGGGTTAATTATATTTCGGCTAATACCGATGCCCAAGTATTAGCCTTTTCTAATGCAGAACAAAAAATACAAATCGGCAGTAGGATAACCAAAGGTTTGGGTAGTGGATCGAATCCTGAAATTGGCCGTAAAGCTGCGGAAGAAGACAAAGACAGGATTACTAAAGCTTTAAAAGGAGCGGATATGGTATTCATCACCGCTGGAATGGGTGGTGGAACAGGAACCGGTGGTGCCCCTATCGTTGCTCAGATATCCAAAGATTTGGGTGCTTTAACGGTGGGAGTGGTAACCAAGCCTTTTTCTTTTGAAGGCCATAGAAGGATGAAACAGGCTGAGGAAGGAATAAAATTATTAAAGGAATGTGTAGATACTTTAATCGTAATACCCAATGATAGATTGCTTCAGATTATCGAGGAAAATACTTCTGTGTTAGATGCTTTTAAAATTGCTGATGAAGTTCTGCTGCATGGTATTCAGGGAATTACCGAAATTGTAGTCGAACCGGGTTTAATAAATGTGGATTTTGCGGATGTAAAAATGATTATAGAAAATGCCGGTACAGCTATAATGGGATTGGGAAGAGCCAGCGGTGAAAACCGGGCTGTAGAAGCAGCTCAAAGAGCTGTAAACAGTCCGATTCTAGATACAAAAATCGATGGAGCTAAAGGGTTATTGTTTAATATCAGCGGAAGTGCAAGTTTAACTTTACATGAAGTTAATAAAGCTGCCGAAATAATTTCTAAGGCAGCTAATCCGGAAGCTAATATTATTTTTGGAGCGGTAATTGACAAAGGGTTAAATGACGAAGTGAAGGTAACGGTAATAGCTACCGGATTTGAAACCTTAGATAAAATTACAGAAGAACCCAAATTTGAGGAGGTTGACTTCGATAAAGATAAGATAAGCTATAATGATTTAGATATTCCTACTTTTTTAAGGGAGAAAAAGTAAGAAATAGCGTGGAGTATACAGCGTTTAGCGTATAGAATAACTAGTGTCACGTCAACCTTCAAGTATCCGGAAAGCCAAGTGCTTTCTGTTTAAGACATCGGGTAAGTAAGAGATGGCTGATACGGCATGTTACGCGTGACACGACACTAGTATTGAGTTAAGAAAGAAGTATACAGTAAAGAAAACAAAAGAGAAAAACAGAAAAATAAAATGTCAAGAACCATTTGTAGGGGCACAATGAATTGTGCCCTTTTTTATAATTAACTCAGTTACTTGGTTAACCGGTTTAAAATTAAATTTCACCAATTTGTTAGAAAATGCCTATTTGCAGGCCTTTATTTCCTGTAGGGGGCGGATAAATCCGCCCCGTCTTTTTTTATAGTAATTTTAAGAGCGGGCTTGATAAATCAAGCCCCTACACCAGAAAAACTTAAAACTTTTTCTTTAATTTTGAATTTTAAGTTATGGTTTTACATTTTGCGCTCTGCGTTTTTCGCTTTGCTATAAAATACTATTCAATAAATATTAACGGCTAATCATCCTATACGATAAATGCTCTACACTATCTTCCTCTACGCTCTACGCTATCTGCTATATTCCGAGATACGATTCGCAAGACTTGTCCCCGTACTATCTTCCTCTACGCTCTACGCTATCTGCTATATTCCGAGATACGATTCGCAAGACTTGTCTATATATGGTGTAATACTATAAATGTAATCCTATATTTAGGGGTGCAATATGAAATGCCCTTTTTGCGGTTATTACGATACCGGGGTAATTGAATCCAGGCATGTAGAAAACGAATTAGTAGTTAGAAGAAGAAGAATTTGTAAAAAATGCAATAAAAGATTCACTACTTATGAAAGAATTGATTTAATTCCCTTAATGGTAATAAAAAAAGATGGTCGGAGGGAGCCTTTTTCTCGGGAAAAGATTACTAACGGCATTATTAAGGCCTGCGAAAAAAGACCAATTAGCATAGAGACTATAAATAATTTAGTAAACAACATAGAAGAGACCATAAAAAGTGAAGGAGTGAATGAAATTAAAAGTAATCTGATTGGAGAATTGGTTATCTCCAGATTACGAGATTTAGATGAGGTAGCTTATGTGAGATTTGCCTCAGTATACAGGCAATTTAAAGATTTAAGCAGCTTCGTAAGAGAAATAAGGAAGATTAGTAAATAAAATA
>NBMG01000064.1 GCA_002084865.1 Candidatus Atribacteria bacterium 4572_76 | reverse complement strand
TTGCTGATGTATAGAAATATCTTATCCTGTGAGATAAATAAATATTTTCCATAGTGCTTTTTAATAAAAAAGATAAGCTTAAAGTAGCAAAAATATTTTGAAAATTCATTAAAAAGAGGGCTATTGAAGAGTTATCTTTCTATATATTACATCCATAGTTATTTTATCACTAATATTTTAATATTACAAATTTTTTTAGTATTTTGCAAATATCAAGTTAAAGATGGAATAAATGCAAGGTTATAAACTCTGAACCGACTTGTCTGTTAAGTTTGACTGATAATTTTCTCTATCTCTCTAAACATTTTCGAATTAATTTTAAATCACTGGGTTTATCTAAATCAATCATTATTTCCGGATATGATACCATAACTGCGATAGAATTATAACCAATTATGTCGGTTACTCTTTTTTCTACTTCTTCTAAGGTTAAAGTTTTAAATAAAAATTTTAATATAAACTTAAGGCCTAATATTTTAGCATATTTCCAGGTAGATTTTCTGTTGTCAAATAGTTCCCTAATTAATTCTTTCTTTTGAAAAAATACATCTGGTTTAAAAAATACGATATTTCCACCACAGAATACCCCTTCTTTCATTTTTATATAAGTTCTCTCTGTTTCAGGGTACTTTTTTACAATTCTTTCTTTGGTAATTATGGGATAACCGATAAAAGCTTTTCTTTTAGTACATATTTCTAAAAATTCATCAATTGCTTCAGGGGTAATTAAGGGGATATCAGAGGTTAAAAGCAATAAACTGTTATCGGAATTAAAGTAATTTAACCCTATATCCATGTTTTTAAGTATAGAATTACCGGGACTTAATATTTCTTCTACTTTTTTACCTATATAAGGATTAAGTTCATTTTTTGGCCCCACCACTAAAATTTTATCGATATTTTCTGAATTATTTAACGCATCAACAATATATTCAATCATGGGTCTACCGTCTATCATAATTAGAGCTTTATTGTCAACATTCTCGGCAATTTCTAAGGGGCCTTTTTCTTTTGTTCCGGCTAATATTAAGGCATTAAACATGTTTATTGCCCTCCTATTTTGTATTGAATAATGACTTTTTATATTTTATGTTTGATCAATTCTTTTAGTTACACTTTTAAACTAAAAACTTAAAGCGAAAAGCGAAAAACCATAATTCAAAACTTAAAACTTTTTTCAGATATCGTATATCGTTTAGTGTATACTAAGATAGCGTAGAGCGGGTAGCGTTTAGCGTATAGGATTAATCATTTTATATAACATGCTACCTATTTCTTTTAATAAATTTTTAATATCATTTCTTATCTCCTTATGTCATTCCCATGGAAATGGGAATCCATCTTACTTTTCTTATTTTTCACCCCTAGATTCCCGCTTTCACGGGAATGACAGAGGGTGTGTTATTTTTACGTTTTTCTCTATTTTGTTAACCGCTATAATACGAGAAACTAACTTGAGATTGTTTCGCTTTTTCTTGCAATGGAAACTGAATTAATGTATTTTTTATTTCTTTTCGGTATACTATATACGAAATACAATTTTATTCTGGTCTTTACATTTTGTCTTCTTCTTTCTTAACTCTACGCTATACGCTAAAAAACGAGATACGATTCACAAGACTTGTCCCCGTGAAAACGGGGATACGAGATACGAATTTGGCTTCTAACTTCTTTTCCTTACTCAATACTCGATACTCGATACTATATACTATCTTGCTGATTTTTCTATCGCCGCTTTTATAAATTCCCTAAACAAGGGGTGAGCCCGATTAGGTCTTGATTTAAATTCCGGATGGAATTGTACTCCAATAAACCAAGGATGATTCGGAAGCTCGACAATCTCTACTAAATTTAAATCCTGATTTAAACCGCTAAATTTTATATCGTGTTTAGAAAAATCACTTTTATACAAATTATTAAATTCGTATCTATGCCGATGTCTTTCATGAATTATTTCTTGGTTAAATATTTTAAAAGCAAGGGAATCTTTTTCTAATTTGCAGGAATAGGTACCCAAGCGCATAGTGCCGCCTTTTGTTTTTATTTTCTTCTGTCCCGGTAAAATATCGATTACGGGAAATGGTGTTCCGGGATTAAATTCTGAGCTATTAGCTCCTTCTAAATTTATTACATTTCGAGCAAGCTCTATAACAGCACATTGCATTCCTAAACAAATTCCTAAAAAAGGTATCTTATTTTCCCTTGCATACCTTACTGTTTCAATTTTACCTTCTATCCCTCTCTTTCCAAAACCGCCCGGTATCAGGATTCCATTAATATCTTTAAAAAGATCTTTTGGAGAATGTTTTTTTACTTCATCCGAATCAATTCTTTTTATCTTTACTCTACAATCATTGTCGATTCCACCATGAAGGAGCGCTTCGGTAATGCTTATATAAGCATCCTTTAAACTGATATATTTTCCCACTACTCCAATATTAACTTCTCTTTTGGGATGATATATTTTATCAACCATGTTTTCCCAATTTTGTAAATCGGGACCCTGGCATTTTAAATTTAAAGACTTTATGATTAAATCTCCCAACTTTTGCTCTTCAAATACCATTGGTACTTCATAAATAGATTTAACGTTTATTGCTTCAATTATTGCCTCATACTTAATATCGCAAAACAAAGATATTTTACTTTTTACCTCTTGGGAAAGTTTTGCTTGGCAGCGGCAGATAATTATATCTGGTTGAATACCAATCTCTCTAAGTTCTCTTACACTGTGTTGTGTAGGTTTTGACTTTAACTCTTTGGCGGCTTTGAGGTACGGAATAAAAGTAACGTGTACATACAGAACGTTTTCTTTGCCTATATCATTTCTAAATTGCCTTATGGCTTCTAAATAAGGAAGGCTTTCAATATCACCTACTGTTCCCCCGATCTCTACGATTACCACATCCACTTTTTCTTTTTTATTTTGGGAAATATTTTGAATGGTAGATTTAATCTCATCAGTTATATGAGGTATCACCTGAACTGTAGCTCCTAAAAAATCTCCTCTTCTTTCTTTGGAAATTACAGAACTATAAATTTTCCCGGTAGTCACGTTACTATAGCTAGATAAATTTGTATCAATAAATCTCTCATAATGCCCTAAATCTAAATCTGTTTCTGCTCCGTCTTCAGTGACAAATACTTCACCATGTTGATAAGGATTCATGGTTCCGGCATCAACATTTATGTAAGGATCTATCTTCTGCATGGAAATATTTAAACCCCTGCTTTTCAATATTCTTCCGATAGAAGAAGCAGAAATACCTTTACCTAAAGATGAAACCACTCCGCCTGTAATAAAAATATATTTTGTCATAAATCTCCTCTTTTAATTAGTCGTTAGTGAATAAAACTAGCGTAGAGCGTACAGCGTTTAGCGTATAGTATCATAAACATAATGCCTTCTATGTATTTTGCCATTTTTCGGTATCGAATTTATTGGAGCTGCAACAGGCTTGATAAATCAAGCCATATTTATTACCCATCAATATTTATTAGATAGTTTAACGTTTATATAGTTAATTAGTTAGCTGGTTTGTACTAATTTATTAACTAACTATATAACAAATGTATACGCTCTATGCTAAACACTATATTATATTCTGTCTCCCCGTGTCTGAATTCTGTTTTCCTAACTCGATACTCGATACGCGATACTATATACTAAATTTGCTATTCATACTGTAAAACATAAATTTGTGTACTTTCAGGTAATGTATCCTCAGTTATTTCAAACTCATTCGATTCTAATCTCTGGACATTATCTTTACCATATAGAAATACTTCAACCGGGTCTATAGAAAATTTGATAGCCTCGGTCTTATAATGCATGGGAATTGCTATCTTAGGTTTAATATCTTTAATTATCTGGGTGGCTTGGCTGCTATCAATGGTATAAAATCCACCCACAGGAACAAATAGGATATCCACAACGCCTATCTCAGCTAATTTATCAGAATTTAAAATATGTCCTAAATCGCCTAAGTGACACAAACTTAATCCATCAGCTTTTATAAGAAATATAGTGTTTGGCCCTCTCTGTCCTCCGTAAACGCTATCATGATAAGATGATATTCCTCTAAATTCCATTTTGTGTGATTCTCTTTTTACCAGACCTTTAAAAACTACCGGTCTTCCTTTTACTCCTCTCACATAATTATGGTCAAAGTGTTCGTGACTTACAGTTACAATATTTGCTTTAATCCGAGGGAGTTTATAGCCAAGAGTTTCATCAAATGGATCGGTAATAATTTTAATTCCTCTTCCAGATTCAATTAAAAATGAAGAATGCCCCAACCATTTTATTTTCATTGCCTATCACATCCTTTTGTCATATCTCATTGTTTGAATGTCTTATTTCGCATATATCAAAGCAGATGTCTGTAAACATAAAACTAAAAGCGAAAAACTAAAAACCATAATTCAAAATTAAAAATTTATTTGATATAGCGCGGGACATCGTGCCCCTACACATTACTTTTTACGGGCAGACACAAGGTCTGCCCCTACATATTATACATTGCTAATTTCTTTACATAATACGAGATACGAGATACGAATTAGGCTTCTATTTTCTGTTTTCTTAACTAGCTAACCAGGTAATCAATTAACTAATTAACTAATTATATACGCTATCTGCTATTCTAAAAAATTTCCTCAATTGCTTTATTCAATCTTTCTTTTGCTAATTTTGGCTTAAAGTTTAATATAATACTTCCCATTTCGGTTTTTTGTATTATATTAAAGGGCTCCAAAGAAAATATTTTAGTAATTTCTTCTACTTCATATTCTTGCACTCTTTTAAATCCAATATATGCATCAATTTTTTGATTAATTATTTTAGTTAGTGACTCTACATTAAGATAAAGTTTTTTACCACTATTCTCGTGTAATAAATTAATAATGATATTAATCAGTTTTATTTTGCTATATAGTATTTTTCTTTTTTCAAATAATCTAAAAATATTGTCCTTAATTGAATTATCTGCTGAAAAAATTGATTGCAAATTACTTAGAGAAAAGGGTAATTTTTCATGTTCTTTTATAAGATCACATAACCACTTCAGCTCAAACAATATAACTTTGTTCTTATCTGTTTTTCGGCTTAGTTTATCATAATCGAAATCCGAAGAAATAATTACCGAATAATCTGATTTTGTTTCCTCTTTTACCTTGCTCAGTTCATTCCAATGTTTATATTTTTGTATTTTTTCGCCTTTTTTATCCGATAATTTTGCATCAACGATTAAATTGTACGTTTTATAATCTAATAACGCTTTTACTAAAATAAAAGATAATTCTCCTTCTAATACAATAGAAGTTTCAAAACCCAAAAATTCAAACACTTTTTGAAGTAATTTTTTAAGACTTTCGCTATCTTCAGAATTTATCAATCTTAATTGCAGTTTTTTAATTTCACTCAACCAATCAAAGAGACCCCACATTTCTTCTTTCTCTTCGGTAAATCGGAAGTCTTTCCTCAAAATGTTATCAATATATTTAGAAAATAAATTTTCTTCGTTTACTTCTACCTCTAATACCCTTTCGCAAATTTCTTTATAAGTTAGAGGGTGACCTGCTTCCTGTAATATTTTAAATATTTTTTCACTTAAATCGTCCTGAGGTTCTATTTTAGTCTCATCTTCTGTTACCAAAAAATATCGTTTTCTATCATAGTCAATAAGGCCAATAAAAATAATATCGTTTACTTTCAGCTTCTTTTTTTCATACCATTCTTTTAATCCGACTAAACAATTAAGGTCATTATTCACTATTGCTTCTATTTCATTTCCCTCTTTGTCTATAAAGGTAATTTCCATAGCATTTCCTTCTTTTGGAAAAAATGGTTTCATATAGCTGGTTAAAAACATGGTACCATCTTTCAAACAATAACTGGTGAGAGAATACTTAATATTGGCATCTTTATATTGCCATTTCACTAAACCCCATACCCCTCTTTTTATCCTCATGAATCTTTTATCTCCACTCATAGAGGCATTTACTGCATAATAGGGTTCTTTAACCTTTAATGGCCTTATTTTTATTAACTCTTTAGTAATTTGACGATAATGTAATGGCTTTTTATGCTTGATTAATATTTCATAAGCACTGTCAGCAACTGATTTATGCTTCATAAATCTCTCACCTCCAATTAATCAATTTACCAATTGACCAATTCTCCTATTTACCGATTGACCAATTAGCCCGATTTGCCAATTTACCAATTAATTTAGTCGACAGTGAAGTCGTTAGTTTCAAATAGAAGTTTTCAGTTATCGGTTTACAGTTTTTATATAAAGAGATAATAAAAATAGTATTCTGTATTCTGGTTACTGTCCTTCTTAACCAACCAACCAGGCAACTAACTAACTCTTTACGAGATACGATTCACGAGATACGAGATACGGCTTTTTATAGTTGATAATAATTATAAAAAATTATTTTGATACTTTTTAGAATTTTACTTTCTTTATTATATACATTTTTTTAAATATTTTACAAATAAATTAGTTAGTCAATAGTGAATAATATTTAGTAAGGAATTAGAGATACATAGCGTATACAAAATCTCTAAATCTTTAAGCTAAAAAGTTAAAACTAAAAGCTAAAAACCATAATTCAAAACTCAAAACCTTTTTTCATATATTGCGTGAAAGAATTAGGTTTCAAACTTTCCTAAATCTGTCATTCCCATGAAAATGGGAATCTATCTTATCCTTTTTTATTCTTCATACTCTAGTGGGCACGATACATCGTGCCCCTACAACATATTACATATTACGGGCAGACATATAAGGTCTGCCCCTACATATTATGTATTGCTTCTTTCTTCACGCGATACACGATACTAATCTATTCTGGCTTCTTTATTCTATTTTCTTAACTAGCTAACCAGGTAACCAACTAACCAGCTAACTAATTGTTAACGAGATACGATTCACGAGATACGAGATACGGGGTTATTAATATCTTTTCATTAACTCAACATAATCCAGGGCGTGTTTTTTTAAATTTTCAATTTCTTCTTCAGAAAGACTACGCACCACTTTCGCTGGCATACCTAAAGCCATAGTAAAGGGGGGTATTTTAGTCCTCGGGGTCACTATCGCCCCGGCTCCCACTATGGCTCCTTCGCCTACTTCTGCACCATCAAGCACAATTGCCCCTATCCCTATCAAAGAATTATCCCCAATCTTGCAGGCGTGAAGCATTACATTATGACCTATGGTAACATTATTTCCTATTACAGTAGGGACTCCTACATCACAATGAACAATACTGCCGTCCTGAACGCTGGTATTGTTTCCTATATTAATGGGAGCTATATCGCCTCTTAATACCACATTATACCAAATACTGGAGCATTTATAACTGTTTTAATTTTTTCGGCAATTTTATCCCCGAATCCTGGTATTTTGCTTATGTCAACCTTGGAAGCATTCTTTATCTCTTCTATGCTTTTAAAATGTTCTAATAATAATCTTTTTCGTTTAGCACCAATTCCCGGAATAAGATCTAACTTGGAGTTACGCAATTCTTTACTTCTAATCCTTCTGTGGTAAGTCACCGCGAATCTATGGGCTTCATCTCTTATTCTTTGCACTAAAAAAAGCGCCTCAGAATTAGAAGGTAATATTATCGGTTTATGAACCTCCGGTTTAAAAATTTCCTCTTCTTTTTTGGCAATACTTATTATTGGTAACTTGAGATTCAAACTGTCTAATATCTTTTTTACTTCACTGAGCTGACCTTTTCCTCCATCAACAAGAACTAAGTCAGGCAACCTTTTACCCTCGGATAATAATCTTTTATATCTTCTCTCGGTTACCTCTTGTAACATAGCATAATCATCAATTCCCTTAACTCTTTTTATTCTAAATCTTCGATAATCTTCCTTTTTTGGTCGTCCTTCCTCAAAAACAACTAAAGAACCAACGGATAATTTTCCCTGAATATTTGAAATATCGAATGCTTCAATTCTTTCAGGCATTTTTTTTAAGTTCAATTTAACTTTCAAATCAATAACTGCTTTTTGGCCCTTCTTAATTTCGTCTTCTTCTACTTCTTCTATCTTTTTTAACAAATAATCATTCTTGTTATTTTTCCTAAATAAGTTAATTTCCTGACCTTTTAAAATTGTTTCAATTGATTTTATTCTATCTCTTACTTTAGCAGCTTTTTCGTAATTTAGATTATGGGAAGCTTCTTTCATTTCCCGATAAAGATCATTTAATAATTTTTTTTGCTTTCCTGCCAAAAAAAGGCAAATTTCTTTTATTCTTTTTCGGTACTCTATTTTACCAATCATATTTGCACAAGGCGCTGAACACAAACCAATCTGATAATCTAAGCAAATTTTCGCATTCTTTAAATCTTTCTTTCTGCATCCCCTAATTTTAAAAACCTGCCTTAATAATTTTATAACAACCCGGGTAGCATTTGAATCCACAAAAGGGCCAAAATATAAAGCTTTACCTTCTTTTGTCTTCCGATTTATTTTTCTGTAAAATAATATTTGAGGAAATTCTTTCTCTATAGTAATTTTAATATAGGGATAACTTTTATCATCTTTTGATTGAGTATTATAGTAAGGGCTGTTACTTTTAATCATTTTACTTTCCAAGATAAGTGCTTCTATTTCAGAAGAAGTGGGTATATATTCAACATTTACAATCTCTTTAATCATCTTATTTATCTTTGGAGACTGTTGTGAAGAACTGCTGAAATAAGAAGAAACTCTACTTTTTAAGCAATTAGCCTTCCCTACATATATTACTTTTCCTCTTTTGTCTTTGAAAAAATATACTCCGCTTGTTTCAGGTAATTTGCTTATTTTTGATTTGATGTCCAT